>JAIOQG010000373.1 GCA_021413465.1 Alphaproteobacteria bacterium
CCTTTACGGCAGCGGCCTTTCCGGGCCCAACGACAACAGCGAAATGATCAGCGTGCCGCATCTGGGCGAAGACGATCCCGACAGCCAGAGTCAGATTGCGCGCTCGGTCTTGACCGGAATCATTCAGCCGCGCTTGGAAGAAACGTTCGAGATGGTGCGCGACCGTTTGCTCGATTGCGGGTTGTCGTCGATTTCGGGACGGCGCGTGGTGTTGACGGGCGGCGCCAGTCAGATGAACGGCGCGCGCGAGATCGCAACGCGCATCATGTCGAAGCAAGTGCGGTTGGGGCGGCCGACGCGGATGCCGGGTCTGGCGGAAGCCGCGGGCGGGGCTGCGTTCTCAACCCGCGCCGGTCTTGCGATGTGGGCGGCACAGCGTCCGGTCGAGATGCAAAATTTAAGAGCCGACAGCGACATTCCCCAACTCGGCTATGGTACGTATGGGAACGGTTCGCAGGGATTTGCAGGATTGAAGCGCTGGTTTAAAGAGAATTTTTAACTCTTTCGGGCGCAGAAATAGAAAATAACACGCGCGAAAACGCGCGGGACGATGGCGGCGGTGTTTGACAGGGGAAGGTGGCACTTATGGAGAATTAGAGATGGCCATCAATCTCACGTCACCCGATTTCACTGAACTGAAGCCGCGGATACTCGTATTCGGGGTGGGCGGCGCCGGCGGCAACGCCGTGAACAATATGGTCGCCTCTAAGCTCGAAGGCGTCGAATTCCTGGTTGCGAATACCGACGCGCAAGCGCTCGTGCATTCGAAGGCCGAACATCGCATTCAAATCGGCGGTTTGCTGACACAAGGTCTCGGCGCCGGATCGCGTCCCGATATTGGCGGGGCTGCGGCGGAAGAAAGTTCCGACGACATCAAGCGCCTGCTCGAATCCAGCCACATGGTTTTCATCACGGCCGGCATGGGCGGCGGCACCGGCACGGGGGCTGCTCCCGTGATCGCCAGAATCGCGCGCGAGATGGGCATCCTTACCGTCGGCGTCGTGACGAAGCCGTTTTCGTTCGAAGGCCAGCGCCGCATGCGGATTGCGGAAGAGGGCATCGAGAAGCTCGAAGAATTCGTCGATACGCTGATCGTCATTCCCAATCAAAATCTGTTTCGCGTCGCCAATGAGAAAACGACGTTCGCCAAAGCGTTCGAGATGGCGGACGAGGTTTTGTATTCCGGCGTGCGCGGCGTCACCGATCTGATGGTGATGCCCGGCCTCATCAATTTGGATTTCGCCGACGTGCGCACGGTGATGTGCGAAATGGGCACGGCGATGATGGGCATGGGCGAGGCGGAAGGCGAGCGGCGGGCGATCGACGCGGCTGAGGCGGCGATTTCCAATCCGTTGCTCGACCATTCTTCGATGAAGGGCGCGCGCGGCGTTTTGATCAATATTACGGGCGGCATGGATTTGACGCTCTATGAAGTCGACGAAGCGGCGAACAAGATCCGCAGCGAGGTTGATCCGGAGGCCAATATCATCGTCGGCTCGACGTTCGACGAACGCATGAACGGGCGCATGCGCGTGTCGGTCGTGGCGACGGGCATTGCGCCGGATCTGCGCATCCATACCGCGCCGTCGAAATCGACGGTGACGAGCGAGGTTAGCCGCCGCGCCGCGATCGCCGCGCAAGCGCAAGCCGAACAGGCGCGCCCGACGGCGTCGCCCGCGATGGCGCCGCAAGCCTCAGCGCCGGTTCATCCGGTGCATTCGATGCAGTCCGAAATCGTGCAGGCGGGTCTGGCCGGCGAGCCGGTTTGCGCGTCTTCCGCACAGCCGACGCGCCGCGTTTACGGCGACGTCGAAAGCCATGTTTACGATCCCGCGATGATCGATGCGGCAGGTCAGGAACCGCGTGGCGTACAACCTTCGCGCGAAATCGTGCGCCCGCGCGTGTCGCAACAAGCGCCAGCGCCCGAGCCGAAGAAGAGCGGGGCCTTCAGTATTTTGGGCATCAGCATCGGAAGCGCCGTACCGAAAAAGCCTCTCGTCCAACGCTCGTCGAGCATGGCGCCGAGCGCTTTGCGGCTGCCGCCTGAGTCGGGTTTGCCGCACACCACGCAAGAGCCGCGCACGCTACCGGTGCAGGCGCGCGCGAGTGTGCAACCTAAAGCGAAAGCCAACGACGAGAATTACACCGCCGGCGCGTCCGACGATCAGTTGGAAATCCCCGCGTTTTTGCGGCGCCAGGTCAACTAAACGTGCCGGTTTCGGCGCTTTGTGATGGGGTCCGGTCTCGGCGCAATTCGAGACTTGGACCCCTGTCATTTTGGCGGGGCTTTTGGCGTAACAAACCGCAACAAGAAGTCATTTCAAGCGATTCGGACACACTGGTAGATATTTCGTGGCGATGGATGCACTCGCGTGGGTTCTGGGTTTCTGAGACACACTCGCGCAAGTGGTATTTCGGGGTAGCGCTGTCCGGGGGGGTGGTGCTGTCTGAAGCCGTAGGGGCGGCCAAGTTATCGGTCGTTTTGCTACGGCGTCTTCGTGGCAAGTCCGGGTTTTCCCGGGCGCGAGTAGCCACGTTGGTCAGACAGACTGTTGGTATTGCGAGGGGTAATGGCGCTTCAAACGACTCTTAAGAACCGTATGGTCTGCCAAGGTGTTGGCGTTCACACCGGCATCCTCTCGACGGTCACACTTCTTCCCGCGCCAGAAGGCACTGGCATCATTTTCCGGCGCACCGATCATCCGGGCATTGCCGGCACCATTCCGGCACGTTTCGACCGCGTCACCGACACCAAGCTCGGCACGACGATCGGCAACGTCTACGGGGTCAAAATTCATACGATCGAACATTTGATGGCGGCCATTGTGGGCTGCGGCGTCACCAATGTGATCGTGGAAATCGACGGCGCGGAAGTGCCGATCATGGACGGCAGCGCGGCGCCGTTCGTGTTCTTGATCGAATGCGCGGGCGTGGTTCAGCAATCGACACCGCAGCGCGCGATCCGCGTGCGCGAGGTTGTGCGCGTCGAGGACGGCGACAAATATGCCGAGCTGTTGCCCGGCACCGGCTTTTCGGCCGAGCTTGAAATCGCGTTCGAAAACTGCCCGGTCATCGACCGTCAATTCTATGCCTTCGATTTGGATGCACCCTCGTTCAAAGCGGAACTGGCGCGGGCGCGCACGTTCGGTTTCAAGCACGAGGTCGAGTATCTGCAGGCGAACGGCCACGCGCTTGGCGGGTCGCTGGCGAATTCGATCGTGGTCGACGGCGACCGGATCATGAACGTGGAAGGCCTGCGTTACGCGGACGAGTTCGTGCGCCACAAATTGCTCGACGTGGTGGGCGACATGGCGCTGGCGGGCGCACCGCTCTTGGCGCAGTTCCGCGGCTACAAAACGGGCCACGCGTTGAACAACCAATTGCTGCGGGCGCTGTTTGCGCGCAAGAGCGCCTGGGAAGCCGTCACGCTGCATGGCCGCCGTCCGGCGCTCAAGCCTGCGGAACGTCCGATGTATCCCGGGGCGCTGGCCGCCGCCGAATAGGTTTTGTCATCGAGTTTGCTGGCGTCGCGGAGGGGGGCTTCTGCGGCGCCTTTTTTTT
>JAIOQG010000374.1 GCA_021413465.1 Alphaproteobacteria bacterium
CTTGACCGCCGTGCCGCACGCCGCCGCGATCAGTTTCACCGTCGTCGAGATTAAGCCCGGCGAGGTCACCTGCATGGTGCCGTTTGCCGAACATCTGATCGGCAATCCCGACACGCGCGTCGTCCATGGCGGCGTCATTACCTCTCTGCTCGACAACACCTGCGGCATAGCCGTGGGCTCGAAAACGGCGCTCGCGGGACAGATCGCAACGTTGGACCTCCGCATCGACTACATGAAGCCCGCAACCCCGGACCAAGCCATCTTCGCCTTCGCCGAGTGCTACAAAGTAACGAAGAACATCGCCTTCGTGCGCGGCGTCGCCTATCACACCGACCGCAATGATCCGATCGCAACTTGTGCCGCCGCCTTTATGCTCGGCACAAAAAATGCAAAAGGCGCCAACCGCGCGCCCGGCGGAGAGCGCTGATGGAACTCATCAGACGCGCCCTCGCCGAAGGGAAAAAGCCGGACCTGCAAGAATTGGTCGACGCGATTCCCTACTGCCGCTTCTTAGGGATAGAGGTCGACCGCAAAGGCACCGAACTTACGACGATCTTGCGGTTCGACCAAAAACTGATCGGCAATCCAGTCCTGCCCGCGCTGCATGGCGGCGTCGTCGGCGCCTTCCTTGAGGTAACCGCGGTCATCCAGCTCATGCTGGAAGCCGAGAGCGAGGATTTGCCGAAACCCGTCGACATCAGCATCGACTACTTGCGCTCCGGCAAGCCGGTCGACACCTACGCCCGCGCCATCATCACAAAACACGGCCGCCGCGTGTGCAACGTGCGCGCCGAAGCCTGGCAGGACGAACACACCCGCCCGATTGCTGCCTTGCACGGCCACTTTCTGATCAAGCCGAAAGAAACCGAACGCGCTTGAACACAGGCGTGTTCGCAGGCGTCCAAGCAATGATGCGATTGCGAACCGACAGCAATCGCCTCATCGATTCGTGACTTGCGCACGCCTGCCATCGGCATACACTCATGATCGACACTAGGTTTCCCAGTTAGTTGCGTTCAATTTTTCTGAACCACATGGAGAATCCGCTATGCGTCGCTATTACAGAGATTGGATTGCGTGGTCGCTTATTGCGGCAATTGCCGTCGTGGCAGGCACGGAATATTTCGTGCAACGGCAAACCGGCTTGTCGACACCGCAATACGTCTACAAGATTGTCGTCACGGGTCAGCGCCCAACCCACTGACGCGACACACAACGGTGCGCGCCGTTGGCCAAGCCAATAAAGAAACTGTCATCTCGCTGTAACGACGTGACGGTGATCACTTCGACATACTCGATTGGCGCGTTTTCACGCGACAATGTGGCATGTGCTTTATCATGACGCGCGCATGACATGCGGGCCACGCATGCCAGGCATGAATGGCTCATTCTTCATTTGATCCGACACGGCATCAACCATACGTACTCCCGCAAGAGACGCACGTGAACCGGGGTGCACTCACCCGGCCTTGAGGAGAGACGATATGTTTTCGCGAAATTGGGAAGATTGGACATTTGGTTTGACGGTAGCCGCCGCTGTCGCTTTGGCGTTGGCCATGAGCGAGACGCGCGTACCAAGCTTTTTGAGAGATGCCATTGCCGGCGAGTATGCCGGGCCTGCGTATTCGATCACGGTCACGGCCAAGCGCTTGCCGGCCGAATGCAAGGGCGTTGCGGCCTATGGCGCGCCTTCGACTTGCGCCGCGCTCTTCGACAACACACGCGTTACAATCAGATCGAACCGTTAAACGGCAACGCAAACAGTCTCAACGCAAGAAAATGGGCGCGGCCTTTGGCTGCGCCCATTTTCGTTTTGGCAATCGGTCGCTCGGCCCCTAGCTCTCGGGCTCCTCAAGAACCACGGAATAACCCCACAGCCGCCGAATGTGCTTGAGCACGGCTTCCTTCGTGTTCTGCGCCAGCGGAATGCCGCGATGCCGATTGTGCCGCAACGTCAAGCTTCGATCCCCCGACAAATTAGCGGCCACAACTTGGATGTCGGGCTGATGCGTCGACAGATCATAGAGACGGGCAAGCGATGTCCGCAGCTTGCGATAGCCGGGCTCGTTGTGAATGGCGGACACGGTGTAAATGGGGTCTTCCGTCTTGTCGCGCACGGCGAAAAGCTTGAGATCGCGCATCACTTTCGGGCTCAAAAACTGCTGGATGAAACTCTCATCCCGGTAATTCGCCCACGCATGCTTCAGCACATCGCGCCAATCGCCTTTGCCGGCAAAGTCGGGAAACCAGTCCCGGTCCTCCTGCGTCGGCTCTTCCGAAATCCGCTTAATGTCGGACATCATGGCAAAGCCCAGCGCATACGGATTGATGCCCGAATAGCGGCTGTCGTCGAACCCCGGCTGCATCACGACGCTCGAGTGCGAATGCAGGAACTCAAGGATCGATCCTTCGCCGATCTGCCCGCGATCATAGAGCCCGTTCATGATGTAATGATGCACGAACGTGGCGCAGCCTTCGTTCATCACTTTGGTCTGCATCTGCGGATAGAAATACTGCGCCACATTGCGCACGATCCGCAACAGTTCGCGCTGCCAGTTCTTCAGCACGGGAGAATGCTTCTCCAGGAAATAGATCAAATTCTCTTCCGGCAGGTTCATCGCGGCCTGCGGCCCGACGGACTCGTCTTCATCGACGGACGCGAGATCCGCGCTCATATCGCGCGCCGCACCCGGCAAAGTTCGCCACAGATCGTTGAAACTCTCGTCTTCGTATTGCTGGCGCTTGCGCAAACGCTCCTCGCGCGCCGCCCGTGACGGCCGCGGCGGCCGGCGGTAGCGAAACACGCCTTGTTCCATCAACGTATGCGCAGAATCGAGCACGGCCTCGACAGCTTCCGCGCCGTACTTTTCCTCGCACGCCGCCACGTACTTTCTGGAGAAGGCAAGATAATCGAGGATCGCCTCCGCATTCGTCCATTGCCGGAACAAATAATTGTTCTTGAAGAAATGATTGTGCCCAAAGCACGCATGCGCCATGACGAGCGCCTGCATCGTCATCGTGTTTTCTTCCATCAGATAGGCGATGCATGGGTTCGAATTGATGACGATTTCATAGGCCAGCGCCTGCCAGCCCTTATTGTACATCGTCTCTTCGCGCGCAAAAATCTTTCCGAACGACCAATGATGGTACATCAGCGGCATGCCGTGCGCGGAATACGCATCCAGCATT
Organism: Alphaproteobacteria bacterium; assembly: GCA_021413465.1. Lineage (GTDB taxonomy): Bacteria > Pseudomonadota > Alphaproteobacteria > Micropepsales > Micropepsaceae > SZUA-430. The sequence continues at coordinate 3,190 of JAIOQG010000374.1, forward strand.
TGCTCGGATGAAATGATCTCGATCTGATTGGGATAGGTGTCGAGTTTCAGATCGTTCTTGGCGACATCTTCGATCGCCTCGAACACGCGCTGCAAAAGCGCAAAGTCCCACTCGCCGCCGGTGAAAAGAGGCGTGCTCATGCTGCGGCCTCGCGCGCAGACGCCGCTTGCGTATTCAGTGTTATCGCAAACAAGGCCTTCAGCAGATCGATGTGTTCGAACTTGCGGTTCGACAAGATGTGCCGCGTCGCAACTTGACCGTGACCGAGGCTTTCGAGCAAAACATGCCGTGCGCCAGGCAAGACGGCCGAATTCACCGGCACCAAGCCGTCGTTCTTGAGCCCAAGCCCATCCATCCATTTCCCCGTCGGCCAATCGGGCGTCAGCGAGGGCTTGAGCACGGACGAACCGCTTACCGTTCCCACGCACATAATCGCCACCTCTTCGGCAATACGCGCAATCCGTGCTTGGTGTTCGTCCATGTAATGCGCGCGGCGGTCAGTCCTGAGATCGTCGATCGCGGCGAGATCCGCGCCGAGCAGTTTCAATGCCGCGCCGCTGATCTTGCGTGCGCGCGGGCTGCCCAGGGCGACGTCGGCAATCGGCGAGCCCATGAAAGGCGCTTGAAAAGAGATCCAACCGTCTACGAACCGCACAAGTTCGGGATGCGACACCAACGTATGCAAGAAATCGAGGCCACCCTTGGAATGGGTCACCACCCAGGTCGGCCGGTGATGCGTGGCGATGATCCCGGCCAGGCGCTCTGCGTTTGGCTCGACGCGCGCGCCGGTATCGATCTCGGCGATATCCGCCTCGAACCCCTCGTCGCGCAGCTGTCGGACTTGATGCGTCAGATATTCGACCAGGCGCAAACGGCTCGCCTTAAGTGCGATGCCGCTCAACACCGCCGGCACAAATAAAATGCGTGAGGCCCGGAGGCGATGCGCGACGCTCTTGAACGCGGCATCCGTGCGCGCCGGGTCGAACTTGCTCGCGCCTAACAGTTCCTGAAGCCGCGCCGTCTCGTCCCGCGAGTGTGGCATGCGGCGCAGGCGCCAATAATTGTCTTCCGGCGACGGGTGATCGAGCCAAGTAAGAAGCCGCCCCCAGACGCTCGCACCGATCGCGTTCACGCCTTCGCCTCCGCGCCTTCTTTGGCGAACAACTCGCGAAACACCGGAAATATATCGGCCGGTTTGGCGATCCGCTTGGTCGCGAAATTCTTCCAGCCTTTCGCCACCGTTCGATAGGCCCGCCACAGCTCGGCGCCCGATTCGTCGCTCGAGAACACTTCCATTTCGCGCTCGTCGAGGATTTCGATATAGGCGTAGTACTGGCACATCGGCATCAGATCGTCGTTCAGCATTTCTACGCACCGCGTCGCATCGCCGGTCTGCGTATAGCCGTCCGAAGCTTGCGCGGCGTAGATGTTCCATTCGCCCGTTGCATAGCGCTCGAGCGCGATCTTCTTCATTTCCTCCAGCGCCGTGGAAACGATCGTGCCGCCGGATTGACGCGAATAGAAGAACGTATGCTCGTCCACTTCTTGCGCATCGTGGGTGTGACGGATGAAAACGATATCGAGCCTGTCATAGCGACGCCGC
>JAIOQG010000316.1 GCA_021413465.1 Alphaproteobacteria bacterium
ATGGATACGGCGCACAAGCTTTGTCTGTTGGCAGCCGTTGCCTTTGGCAATGCGCCGGCGCTCGACAGCATTCACGTTGAAGGCATCGAGCGTATTTCGCCGATGGACATCATGTTCGCGCGCGAGTTCGGCTACCGGATCAAGTTGCTGGGGCTTGCCGAGCGAACGGCGTCGGGCGTCGAACAACGCGTGCATCCGGCGATGGTGCCGCTGGGGACGCCTCTGGCCGATGTCGACGGCGTGTTCAATGCCGTCGTCGCGGAAGGCGATCTGGTCGGCAAGTCCGTCTACGAGGGGCGAGGTGCCGGCGCCGGACCAACCGCGTCGGCCGTGATGGCAGACGTGTTGGACATTGCGCGCGGCGTTCATTTGCCGACGTTCGGTGCGCCGGCCGCGACTTTGGCGCGACCGGTGATCGTGTCCTCGGGCGAGCATGTGGGGGCGTGCTATTTGCGCTTTACCGTGATCGATCGTCCCGGCGTGATTGCCGTGCTGTCGCGCTGCCTTGCCGATCAAGCCATCTCAATCGAAAGCATGCTGCAACGCAGCCGGGCGCCGGGCGAGGCCGTGCCGGTGGTGATGATCACGCATGAGGCGCGCGAGGCGGCGATGGCCAAGGCGTTGGGCGCCATCGTTGCAACAGGTATAGTCACGGAACAACCGTGCATGGTGCGCATAGAGCGCTTCTAAGGGGAAACATGAAGGACGTTACACACGACGCGACAGGTCTTGAGCGCATTCTGACGTTGGAATTGGCGCGCGTTACGGAAGCTGCGGCGATTGCCGCGTGGGAGCAGGTCGGACGCGGCAACGAGCATGATGCCGACAAGGCCGCCGTGGATGCCATGCGCACCGCGCTGAACCTGTGCAATTTCGAGGGCACGGTTGTCATCGGCGAAGGCGAGCGCGACGAAGCTCCGATGTTGTTCATCGGCGAGAAAGTCGGAACGGGCAGGGGACCTAAGGTCGACATCGCGCTCGATCCGCTTGAAGGCACGACGCTGACCGCCAAGGCGATGCCCAATGCATTGGCCGTCGTTGCGATCGCCGAGGGCGGCAGTTTGTTGCATGCGCCCGACACCTATATGGACAAGATCGCCATCGGCGGCGGCTATCCCGAAGGCATCGTCGATTTGGATGCGGACCCGCGCGAAAACGTTAAGGCGCTGGCCAAAGCCAAGGGCGTGAGCCCGCGGGAGATAACGGTTTGCATCCTCGACCGGCCGCGCCATTCGGAATTGATCGCGAAGGTGCGCGAAGCGGGGGCTGCCGTGCAGTTGATTCCCGACGGCGATATTGCGGGTGTCATTCACACCAGCGATCCCGAGACGGGCATCGATATGTATATCGGCATCGGCGGTGCGCCCGAAGGGGTGTTGGCGGCGGCGGCGTTGCGCTGCGTCGGCGGGCAGATTCAGGGGCGTTTGGTGTTTCGCAACGACGACGAGCGGCGGCGCGCGGCGCGGATCGGGATCACCGATCTCAATCGCAAATACGCGACGAACGAGTTGGCGTCGGGCGACGTCATGTTTGCAGCGACGGGGGTCACGAACGGGTCGATGCTGGAAGGCATTCACCGGGTCGGAAATTTCATGTCGAGCCATACGATCGTCATGCGCTCGAAGACCCGCACCGTGCGCTGGATTAAAGCGCGCCATGTGATCAAGACCTAGGGCGGCGATGCAGCGGCAAAGCGAGGCCGCGACAGCGCGCGAGGAATTGGCTCCCTATCTCGGCGTGCGTGCGTCGGCGCTCGGTCGGCGTTGGGTTGAACGACCGTTCGATGCCTCAGCGGCCTTTGCCATCGCCCAACGCCTCAAGACGGGCGAGATCGTCGGCCGCTTGCTGTCGGCGCGCGGGGTCGATCTGGCGCTGGCGGAGCGCTATCTCAATCCGTCGTTGAAGAGCGATTTGCCCGATCCCAGCGTCGTCGCCGACATGGACAAGGCGGCGGTGCGTCTGGCCGGTGCCGTTCGAGCCGGCGAGCCAATTGCGATCTTCGGCGATTACGACGTCGACGGGGCTACGTCGTCGGCGTTGTTAGTGCGCTTCCTGCGAGCGGCGGGTAGCGAGCCGCTGATCTATATTCCCGATCGCTTGAGCGAGGGTTACGGGCCGAACGTGGCGGCCATGACGAAGCTCGCGCGCGACGGGGCCAAGGTCATCGTCACGGTCGATTGCGGCACGCAAGCGCACGTGGCGCTCGAGGCCGCGGCGGAAGCAGGTTCCGACGTCATTGTTTGCGATCACCATTTGCCGGGCGAGGCACTGCCGCGGGCCTTTGCCATCGTCAATCCGAACCGGCATGACGATGTTTCGGGCTTGGGACAGCTTGCCGCTGTTGGCGTTGCGTTCTTGTTGTGCGTTGCGACGAACCGTGCGCTGCGTGAAGCCGGTTGGTTTGCGACGCGCGAGGCGCCCGACCTTCGCAAATGGCTCAGTCTCGTGGCGCTGGGGACGGTTGCGGATGTCGTGCCTCTAACGGGGCTCAATCGGGCATTCGTTTTCAAGGGGCTTGAGGCCGCGCGCCAAGGGCACGTCGGCGGGGTTGCCGCCCTGATGGAGGTCGCCGGCGTCAAGGGCCATATCGAGCCCTATCATCTTGGTTTTGTGCTGGGTCCGCGCGTGAACGCAGGCGGGCGCGTCGGGCGCTGCGACTTGGGGGCGCGACTGCTTTCGACCGACGATTTGAGCGAGGCGCAGGCGATCGCGGGCGAGCTTGACGTTCTCAATCAACAGCGGCGTCTGTTGGAGCAAGCGACGGTTGATGAGGCGATCGCAGTGGTTGAGAGCGATGCGTCGATGCGTGCGGCGCCCGTTCTGGTCGTGGCGCAAGAAGGCTGGCATCCCGGCGTCATCGGGATTGTTGCCGGGCGGCTGAAGGAGCGCTACGCGAAGCCTGCCGTCGTGATTGCCATCAATGACGGTATCGGTAAGGGATCGGCGCGCTCGATCAACGGTGCGGATCTTGGCTCTGCGATGGTGGCGGCGCGGGAGGCGGGTATCCTCATCAATGGCGGCGGGCACGCCATGGCGGCGGGTCTCACCATCGAGCCGGGACGTGTCGGCGATCTGTCGGCTTACCTAGCGTCTGCGCTTGGTGCCATATGTGCCGCATCGAACGAAGGCCGTGAGTTGGTGTTCGATGGCGCTATTGCGGCTGGGGGCGCGACCGCGGAGCTGTGCGCGCTCATCGCGAAATGCGGTCCTTTCGGTGCGGGCAATTCGGAGCCCTTGTTTGTGCTTCCATCGCTTCGAATTGTTTATGCGTCGATCGTGGGCGAGCAACATGTGCGGTGCACGGCGACCGGCAGCGACGGCGCCAAAATTTCCGGCATTGCGTTTCGAGCGGCGCAATCGGCGTTGGGTCCCGTGCTGCTCAATTCCAAAGGACGGCCGGTTCACATTGCCGCGTCGCTTAAGGCCGAAGAGTGGCGCGGCGAAGTGCGCGTGCAAATGATGGTTAGAGACGCCGCCTTCGCAGCCTGAAACGAAAAGGCCCCCACGAGTGGTGTCGCGGGGGCCAAGTTAGGTAGGGAGGGTAGGCTAAGTTAGAAAGTGAACTGGACGCGGCCTTGGACGATGTCGAACTCTGCATCTTGGCTGGCGAACCCAGCGGCAGTGCTGATCTTTTCGATATCGACCATTGAATATTCACCCATCAGCTTCAGGTTCGAGTTCATGTACCAGGTTACGCCCACGTTCGTGATGGTTTGTTCACCGCCGCGCACGCCACCAGCGGGCGTTGCTACGGTTACGGAACCTTCGTTGTCGTTGAGGTCGAGCACGCTGTAACGGCCATGGAGCGACCATGCGCCCGTGCCACCGCCAAGCGACCATGGCGACGCGACGGAAGGACTGCGGAACACACCGACGTTGTTGTTGGTTGCACCGGCGGCATAGCGCTTGTTTTCGCCGGTGATGATCCATTCGCCTTCGACGTACCAGCCGCTAAACTCAGCGTCGGGTGTCGCGCCAGTCCGATCAAGGCTCATTTCGTACCATTCGGCAGCGAGGTACAGGTTCTTGAAGTTGGCACCGAGTTCGAAGCCGTATGCGGTGCCGCCGTCCACGGCGATCGCACCGGTGTTCACAAAGCGGTCGCCGCCAACGCGGATTTCGGGACGCTCTTGCAGCGTGATCGTGCTGGGAGGATCGAGAATTTCCGAAGCGCTTGCGCCGATTTGAAGGTTGCTCTCACCATCGCTGAATAGGCGATAGGCAATGCGGCCGAGGAGTTGCGTGTTTTCGTCGTTGTTTGGAATGCCGGTGTGGTCGGCGCCGATGCGCTCGCCGGTATAGGCGCTGGAGATGATGAAGTTGTCGCCCTGGTAGAAGAGATTTTCCTTCTGGTACGTCGCTTCAATACCGCGGCGAGCGTTGTCGCCGCCGAAGGCGCCAACCAGCGTCGTGATGATGCCGGCGCGTTCCATCGTGGTCAGGTCTGCAGACGACGTGGCGTCATACATGGTTATGATTGGTTGGATCGCGCCTGCGTGGATGCGCAAACCGGGAATGCCAACGTAGCCGACACGCATGATGTTGACTGTGCCCGCGCCCTCGCTGCCCGAACCACCGAAGTCGAAACGCATTTCATAGATGAAGTCTTTGAAGAACCGGCCTTCAACGCCCAGGCGAACGCGACGGAACACGGCACCCGAACCTTGGTCGCAAAGTACGTTTGTGAGGTTACACGAACCGACCGCGCCATAGCCGGCGCCAAAGTCGCTTGGATCCTGCTCAAAGGACGCCATGTCGAACATGAAGCGGCCGCGGATCGACATTTCAAAGCGTCCGTCGCCCGAGCGGACCGTTGGGCGGCCGTCGTTGAAGGTCCACTGGACTGCATCCTGTGTTTCTTCGATCTTTTTCAGGCGCGAACCGTTCGCGACTTTTTCGTCTTCGGATTCGCGTTCCAGGCGGTCCAGCCGCGCTTTCAATTCCTGGATTTCTTGGTCGCGCGTATCCGTCTTGGTTTTTCCACCAGCATACGCGGGAGCCGTGATCATTGCGGCGGCCACGATTGCCGTGGACGCGAGCCAAAGCGTCTTCTTCATAAAAATCACCCCTGTGTTATCCGAAACCGGAAACCCGCCGAACGAACTGCAGCGACGCAAAACACCGCGTCGACGCCCCAAAAACCGTCAGCGACCATCAAGTCCCTTCGAGGGGCATAATCGCGGCGCTCCATGACAAGTCCATGACAGGCGTGCGACGCGAGCGATACATCGTGCCTTTTCGAGCCCGAGCGTTGCGTATCTGAGACACGTGCGTGTATTGGCTCAAGCCTGCCACTAAGGGTAGGTTAGGCAGGCTCACTTTTGGAAGATGTTGTGAACACGCCGTCTGTAAGGGCGCTCGAACATTTTGCGCTCGTTGTTGGAGACGTAGCGGAAAAGATGGATCACGCAACTGAGGAGGGATTAGTGCTGCTCCTCCACCCTATAACGCCAAAATATGTGGATAGGCTGTGATGCGGTGCGCCTGCCGACGAACGCAAGATAAGCGCCGTACATCGTTACGCCTGCAGATAGAAAGTTATGAAGTGTTTGCGGATCTCCGCACGGCAGTAGTGTTGCCCACAAACCATAAACCGTTCCAGTCGCACCAAACAGGGCACCCCATATCCCGCGCGAGCGATACCAAGGCTTCGACCAGACTGTATCGACCATGATGTATCTATCTCCCCAAAGCATCGCCTCATGCGATGTACCGCTTGTCATTTGGCGATACATTGTGACGCGTTGGTGACGTGGGAGAAAAAGGATCTGCGTCCGCGCGCAAGACACGGGTGTCCGGGCCGGAAAGCTCAGTAAAGTGGCGCGCCCTGGGGGAGTCGAACCCCCCTTGCAAGAGTGAAAATCTTGAGTCCTAACCGATAGACGAAGGGCGCAAACCGGCCATTTCGTCCCGGATTCTGGTCGAAATGGAGGGCGCTTTTTATAGATTGCCCCGCGGCATGGCAAGAGTGGCGTTGCGCGTCAATTCGGCAGGCGGGCCAGCGCCTGCCTTGGGTCAGCCGAAGCGGCCGGTGAGGTAGTCTTCCGTGCGTTGTGCCTTGGGCTTTTCGAACATGGTTTTGGTGTCGCCGTATTCGATTAAGCGGCCGAGATACATGAAGCACGTGTTGTCGGAGACGCGCGCGGCCTGTTGCATGTTGTGGGTGACGATGACGATCGTGTATCGGCCTTTCAATTCGTCGATCAGCTCTTCGATTTTCGCCGTCGCAATCGGATCGAGTGCCGAGCAGGGCTCATCCATTAACAGCACTTCAGGGTTGCCGGCGATGGCTCTGGCGATGCAAAGGCGTTGTTGCTGACCGCCGGAAAGGCCGAGCGCGCTTTCGTTCAAGCGGTTTTTCACTTCTTCCCATAAAGCGGAGCCGCGCAGGGCGGCCTCCGCCGCTTCGCGCAGGAACTTGCGGTTCGTGACGCCGTCGATGCGCAGCGGGTAGACGACGTTTTCCTCGATCGACATCGGAAATGGGTTCGGCTTCTGGAAGACCATGCCCATGCGCTTTCTGAGCGCGATGACGTCGATGCGCGCGCCGTAGATCGGCTCGCCCTCAATCTGCATTTGCCCTTTGGTACGCAGACCATCCACGAGATCGTTCATGCGGTTCATGGAGCGCAGCAAGGTGGATTTGCCGCAGCCCGACGGTCCGATCAACGCCGTGCAGAGACCCTTGTGCACGTCCAAATTATTGTCCCACAAAGCGCGCGTTGCGCCATACCACAGGCTGAAGTCTTCGACCTTCAGGCTGACGCCTTGGGTGCCTTCTTTCACGTGGTACTCGGTCGCGCCGTACTCGTCCGCGCTTCTAACTGCTGTATTGGCTGCCGCCATGGACTTCCCCACCAACTCTAAAACTCGCCGACTTTGTAGGCACGCTTGAGGCGATTGCGTATGTAAATCGCGAAGGCGTTCAAGATCAGAACCAGACCGATTAATACGAGCGTCGTTACGAAGACCATCGGACGCCCGGCTTCGGAATTTCGCGACTGAAAACCAACGTCGTAAATGTGAAAGCCCAAATGCATGAAGCTGCGCTCGAGATGCACGAAGGGGGCGACGGCGTCTATGGGCAGTTCGGGCGCAAGCTTAACGACACCTACGATCATCAAAGGCGCGACTTCGCCAGCGCCGCGCGCCATGGCCAGGATCAGCCCGGTCATGATGCCGGGGGCAGCGCGCGGCAGGACGATGCGCGCGATCGTTTGCCACTTCGACGCGCCACAGGCGAGGGAGCCTTCGCGCATGGAGCGCGGCACGGCGGCGAGCGCTTCCTCAGTGGCGACGATGACGACGGGCACCGTCAAGAGAGCGAGCGTCAGTGAGGCCCACAACATGCCGCCGGTGCCGAAGGTCGGTGCGGGCAAGACTTCAGGGAAGAACAGCTGATCGACCGTGCCGCCGACGATGTAACAGAAAAAGCCCAGGCCGAAGACGCCGTAGACGATAGACGGCACGCCGGCCAAATTGTTCACGCAAATGCGGATGAACGAGACGAAGACACCCTGTTTTGCATATTCGCGCAAATAGAGCGCGGTGATCACGCCGAAGGGGGCGACAGCGAGACTGAGCAGCACCATCATCGTCAACGTGCCGACAATGGCCGGAAGAATGCCGCCTTCGGTGTTGGCTTCACGTGGCTGGGTCGAGACGAATTCCAGCCAGCGCGCGCCGTAGATCGACCATTTCTGAGCGGTGTCCAGATTGTTGGCCGGATAGAAACGAACTAAGAGCGACAGAGGTTGGGTCTTCGACTGGCCATTGACGGCTTCGAGCGTCACTGTGAAGGCTTCGTTCGTTTGGCGCAGTGCCGAGACCTTTTCGCCTAGAACTTTGTAACCGGCCTCAAGTTTTGCCGACTTCGCGGCGACGTCGGCCTCAATCGATTTGGTCTCAGGGCTATTGGCGCCGTAGTCGATGATCGCGCGCTTTACGGTTAGCCGCAGACGTTCGATTTCACGATTGATGTCGGTGATTTCAATCTTCTCGACCTTGTCGATCACGTCGCGGCGGAGTTCGGCGGCGGCGTGTGCAGCCTGAAGCTGCGCAAGCGAGGGGTTGGCGATCTTCTTGCCGCCGAGATCGATTTCCTTGATGCGCCCGATGAACGGACCCCATTCCATGCGTTCGATGAGGTAGATGTCTTTGGGGTATGTTTTGACCTTGAGGTCAAAGTCAGCCACCCAAACAAAATCCTCACCAAAGAGGTCGTAGTTGCCAACACGGTAGAGCGTGCGTTCGGTGATGCCCAAGTTGCCGGCGATCTGTTCGCGAACCGCCGTAGATTTCGGTTGCAGGATTTCCGGTGAGGGCTTGTATGTTTCGGTGCGGAATGCTTCGCCGGCGATGACTTTTCCGTCAGTCGTTTCGACAACGGCGATGGGTTGGGGCCAAAAGGTTACGGCGCCAAAGTAGAACACGAACGCCAGAAAGCCCGTGATCATCATAAGGCCGAAGACGAGCGCCGCACCCATGATCCAGACGTAGGGCTCGCCACGCGCGGCGAGATCGCTGCGGGCTTGACGGCGCACGGGTGCGAGAACTTGCTCGGCGGCGGCGCTGGCGGCTTGGTTCGTTGTCTCAGTCACGCTGTCGCTCCACGGTTACAGCTGCGCCGCGCGCTTGCGATAGCGCTGGCGGACGAGTTCGGCGATCGTGTTGATCACAAACGTCATGAAGAAGAGTACGAGCGCGCATAGGAACAGAGTTCGGTACAGCGTGGAGTCGCGCACGGCCTCGGGCAATTCGACGTTGATGTTCGCCGACAATGTGCGCAGGCCGTTGAAGATGTTGATGTCCAGGAGCGGCGTGTTTCCCGTCGCCATTACGACGATCATGGTTTCGCCAACCGCGCGTCCAAGCCCGATCATAATGGCCGAAAAAATTCCCGATGCCGCCGTGGGCAGAACAATTCTGCTGGTCGTTTGCCACTTCGACGCGCCACAGGCGAGCGAGCCCGAGCGCAGATAGGAGGGGACCGCGTTTAATGCATCCTCAGAGATCGTGTAGATGATCGGAATTTCGGCGAACGCAATCGCGAAGGCAGCGACTAGGGCGTTTCGTTGCACGTAGGTGTCGACGAGGCCGCCGCGCGCATCCAAGCCGAGTTGGCCGAGCAGCATCGACAGGCCCCAAGCCGTTCCGAGCGAGAGTGCAAGGATGACGAACCAGCCAAACAATTCACGTGCCGCGGCCATAAACTTCGGAAGCTCGCGGAGGTTGAGGCGATAGGCTGCGCTGTAAATCGGGCGCGTCAGCACGAGTACCAGAACGAACGAAGCCGGAATAAGGAGAAGGAACAAAAACGGTTGGGCCGATCCCGCGCCCGACGTCCACTTTTTGAAGTCGCCGTCGAAAAACGTGGTCTCGACAAGCGGACCCAATTCGCGGCTGACCCAGACGGCACCCAGAATTGTGGCGAAGAAGGCCAGCAACTTCGGAAGCCCGTCCAGGAGATTGGCAATGGGTGTCGGCAATAGCTGCCAAAGAAATGACATCGTGATCAGCGCCAGGGGGATGACGCCGAATGCGATCACGATGGCTGCGATCCAACTTTCGACAATGGGCGAAAGCACCAACGCCGCGACAAAGCCGACAACGACCGATGGCAACGTGGCCATAAGTTCCATCACCGGTTTGACCACGGCACGTGTGCTGGGCTTCATAAACTCCGATGTATATATCGCTGCCATGAGTGCGATGGGTATCGCGAGCATCAATGAGTAGATTGCGGCTTTGAACGTCCCGAAAATGAGCGGGATTAAAGACAGTTTCGGTTCGGATGCGTCCGTGCCCGATGTCGATTGCCAAACGTAGACAGGCTCGGTGTAGCCTTCGTACCAAACTTTTCCGAAAACGGACTGAAGTGTCGTTTCCGGATGCGGGACGCGAATGCCCCACAGAATGACGTTGCCGTTTTTCCCAATGGCGAGGACGCCGTCGTCTTTTGGAGCGAAGACGGTGGCCTGCAATCCGGTCGGATCGGGGCTGCCGGGAAGCGTGAGCAGGGTGCGTTCGGTGGTGCCGTGCCGCACCCATACATTGCCCGCTCGGTCGCTGGTCGTGAACATGCGCGTGCGTTGGCTGACGCGAATGTCGGTGATAGCGGCTTTTTGTTTCTCGAATTCGGCGTGAACTTTTGTCAAGACGATGCCGTCGGTCGTGTCTTTAGATTGGCGATCGACGCCGAACCAGATGGCGACCGAGCCGTCGGAGCCGCCGACGATGATAGAATTTTCGCCGTTCTGATAAGACGCAGCCGACAGTTCGACGCCGTTGCTGATGACCTTGACGGTTTCGGCGAGCTGCGGATTTGCGAAGTTGCGCGTGTTGTAGCGATAGATTGTGCCGTCGCGCAGCGTAACGAGGACGCGGTCGCCCTGCGTGTTGAGCAGCAGCTTGACGACATCGGCTGCCGGAACTTGCAGTGGAATTTCAGCGGTCGTCAATTGAGTTGCAGCTTCGCCCGTCATCATGTTGATTTCGGAATAGGCTTGGCTAAGGCGCAGTTTGCCCGCCGCATCGAGCGTGACGAAGGTTTTGAGGGGGCGTTCTGCCGTGCCGCCGACGCGATAGTCGGCCTTCAGGATCGCGGTGCCTACCGGGGCAATTTGGGTTGCGGGCTCAAGCGAGATCTCGATGCTGGTTTTGCGGAATTGTCCGGGAATTTTCGAGTAAACGGCTTTGCCATCGGTCGAATCGCGCGCGTCGAGCTTGCGCAGATCCGTCGGAACGCCTTCGGATGCCATGACTTGCGATCGCAGTTCGAAGCGGCCGGCACGTACCGAGCCGTCAGGGAACCCGAACAAAATATCATCGCCGCGAAGCGTGGCGGCGAATGCCGACGCCGTCAGACCAGAAAGATCGTAGCTTGGCACTTCGAGGGGAGTACCCGTGCCGAGGTGAAAGGCTTTTATGTGTCCGTCCGTTTCGAGGTCTGCGAATATGGTTTGTTGTTCGTCGATCTGTGTTTCTACGAATTGAGCCGCAGAGGTTTCGATCTTGTAGGATTTGGTGCCGGTGGTTTCGCCAGCGTTCAGAAGCGGCAAGCAAACATAGATCAGAAAAATCATAATCGTGAAAACGGCGATGATGACGAGCATGCCGCCGATCGTGATGCCGTATTGGGCGAAGGCGTCGGTAAACAGCACCGAGGCTTTGGTCTTTTTCTCGCGTTGATAAACGACCGAAGCCGGGCGTTTAGCCGCCGGCGATCCCTCTAACTCGTGGGACATCGCTCTAGTTCATCCCCTTTTCGCCGAGCCAGTGCTTTTCCGGACCCGGGTTCCCCTGGCGCCAACCCCCGTTGGCGTAAAACTCCGGCAGCCGTTTGTACACGGCCACCGGAGCAATTGAAATGCGTCGCTGTTACTTCAAGCCCAGCTTGCCCAATTCTTCCTGAGCGAAAATGTAAGGCATTGGGAAGTAGCCGTCCTTCGCCGTATCCTTTTGTCCCGAACCCGAGAGCACATATTTGAAGAACTCGCCGCGGAGCGGGTCAAGCGGCGTCGAAGGGTTCTTGTTTACGTAGACATAGAGGAAGCGCGAGATCGGGTACTTGCCCTGATACGCGTTGTTTTGGCTGGGTTCTTGGCATTGACCATCTCGGCCGGATACGGAAATGGCCTTTACGTCGGCGGTCTTGTAGCCGATGCCCGAATAACCAATGGCGAACTTGTCCGAAGCGACGCCTTGCACGACCGCAGACGAACCGGGTTGTTCCTTGACAGACGCTTTGTAGTCGCCATTCAGCAAGGCCACTTCTTTGAAATAGCCATACGTGCCGGACGCGGAGTTGCGACCGAACATCGAGATCGCCTTGCCGGCGTATTCGCCGGTCAGACCGACTTGGTCCCACGTGACGATTTCTTTCGAGCCGGTTGTGCGCGTGACCGAGAAGATGCCGTCGATCTGTTGGAGCGACAAGCAGGTCAACGGATTGTCTTTGTTGACGAAGACGGCTAAGGCGTCGACGGCAACGCGAACTTGCGTGGGCTTGTAGCCGTATTTCTGTTCGAAGCTATCGATTTCAGCCGGACGCATAGCGCGGGACATCGGTCCGAGTTGCGCTGTTCCCGCGATCAAGGCTGGCGGGGCGGTGGACGAACCCTTGCCTTCGATTTCAATCTTCACACCGGGATAAATCTTGCGGAAATCCTCGGCCCACAACGTCATCAAGTTGTTGAGCGTATCGGAGCCGATCGATTTCAACGTTCCGGAAACGCCCGACGTCGACTTATATTCGGTGTATCGCGGGTCAAGCGTTATGTCGGCAACGGCGACGGCGCAGATCGACACGGTCGATAGCAGCGCAACCCATCCTAATTTCTTCATCGTGAAAGTCCTCTTTGTGGACACAAGCAGCGGCTTTTAGGGCAGGTGCCTAACCCAGTTGGTCCGCCAGGCGATACGTGAACCACGCGGGGATGAAGCTTTTGTGATGGCGGGGTTACAGTGATGCTGCGTGTGAGCGTGCGCCGGCACGGTGGGCAAAAGTTCGTTG
>JAIOQG010000317.1 GCA_021413465.1 Alphaproteobacteria bacterium
AGTGAAGGTCGGTATCGCGCACGGTCAGATGCCGCCGACGCGGCTCGAAGACATTATGTCGGCGTTTTACGACGGGAAGTTCGACGTGCTGCTGTCGACGCCCATCGTCGAGAGCGGTCTCGATATTCCGACGGCCAATACGTTGATTGTGCATCGGGCGAATATTTTCGGGTTGGCGCAGCTTTATCAGTTGCGTGGACGCATCGGGCGCGCGAAGGCGCGGGCCTATGCTTACTTTACCGTACCGGCCGAACGCACGCTCACCGACGGCGCGGACCGGCGGCTCAAAGTGCTGCAGGCGTTGGACACGCTTGGCGCTGGGTTTTCGCTGGCGAGTCACGATCTCGATATTCGCGGCGCCGGCAATTTGTTGGGCGAGGAACAGTCGGGCCAAGTGCGCGAGGTCGGGATCGAGCTTTATCAAGACATGCTGGAAGAGGCGGTGGCTTCGCTGCGCGGCGTCGTGTCGATGGAAGCGGAGAATGCTTGGTCGCCACAGATCAATCTCGGCTCGGCGGTGTTGATCCCTGAGAGTTATGTCGCCGATTTGAACGTGCGCTTGGCGCTTTATAGGCGCCTATCGGAACTTGAAAACAATGACGGCATCGAGTCGTTCGCGGCGGAATTGATCGATAGATTTGGCCCATTGCCGCTCGAAGTGAAGTCACTGTTGAAGATCATGGCGATCAAACAGCTCTGCCGTATCGCGCAGGTGGAAAAGATCGATGCCGGGCCGAAGGGCACGATCATCAGTTTCCGGAACAATGCCTTTCCGCAGCCCGTCAAGTTGGTGAGTTGGATCGGCCAAAATTCGAAGATCGTAAAAGTCCGGCCCGATCAGAAAATAGTCATCATGCGCGAGTGGGCGACGCCGGAAGAGCGGTTGATGGGTGCGCAGCAGGTGATGGCGAAATTGGCGGAATTGGCGCGCGCGGCGTAGTTCGTCGCGAACGCCAACTATTCCGCCGCCATCTTGTCGTCGGTGCGCTCCGATGCGGTTTGGCGGACAATCGGCGTGCCGTCCTCGTTCAGGAACATTTGGCGGCTGTCGTCGCCGGGCGCGTCTTCGCCCGTGCGCTGTTTGAACAGGGTGATGCACTGCTCCAGCACGTGGCCCAAGTGCCAGAATTCGAGTTGGCCCTTGTCGGAGAAGAATTCGTTCTGCGGCGACGCCAGCGGCGGATGGATCGAGATCAAGAGGCCGTAGTCGGCGGCGAAGGCGTGGCGGCTGCCGGCTAGGTCTCGGATGTCAGACGCGTTCGGACCCGACTCGGTGCCGTGCTTGCACTGGATGACGGCGCTACCTTCTTTGCCGCGCCCGAAAATGTCGACGCCATAGTCGTGGACGCGCTGGTTCAGTTTGACGTTCCATGTCCAGGCAACGAACAATTTCGCCACTTCTTGGGCGAAGACATCGTCGGAGCCCATGCCCTTTTCGGCGGCGCTTTTTGGAATGTCTTGCAGCCAAAATGCGGTCGTCGTGCGCCGCTTTTGATCGTCAAGCCATTTGCGATCGGCCGCCAGGTAAGCCGAACGTCTGTCGCCTATGCTAACGAAGTCGTCGTAAGTGACTTTCGTGTCGGCGTGCTGCTGCGTTTGAAGGCGCGCGGCGATTGCCGCGAGAATGAGCGACACGCCAAGGTAGACGATCCATTCGAACGGTGGCGGGGCGCTTAGAGAGGTGTCGCCAACCAAAGCGACATAGGCAGCGGCTACAGCCGTTAGTGGTACGAGGAACGCGGAGATAAGCCGATACGGCAGTTGGCGCAGTTCGCGCTCGGTTTTGAGCTGCTCGGCTTTGACATGGCCATCGTCCAACTGGTCGGCCGTGAGGCCGTGAGCCTTGGGCTCCGGGCGCGGCGTGGTC
>JAIOQG010000318.1 GCA_021413465.1 Alphaproteobacteria bacterium
TCTTCGAGCGTGCTTTCGATTTGCACGTCGTTCGCGCGCGCGTTGAGGGCGATGGCGGCAATTGCAAAGGCGTCGATCTCGCTCGCCAACACCGACCGCGCGCCCGCCTTCATCGCAGCGATCGCCGAAAGTCCTGACCCCGATGCGAAGTCGAGCACGCCGCGCCCGCGCACGATCTCAGGGTTGTCGAACACATAGCGCGCCAAGGCCTGACCGCCGGCCCACGCAAAGGCCCAAAACGGCGGCGGCACGCCTTGCGCTTCAAGCTGTTCTTCCGTCAGCCGCCAAATCGGCACGATCTCCGTCGCCAAATGCAACTCGATCTCCGGCACCAAAGGCGGTCGCATCAACGCCGTATTCGCGCGGATAAAAGCGAAGGGATCGGTCACCCGCGCTTGGCGCGCGGCGTGGTGTTGAACGCGATGCCGGCGCCGTGATTGTTGCCGGCCTCCGGCGTCTCGTCGTCGTTGGTCGCGCCGCCTTCGGGCTTCGACGTCGCCATCTTCAGCACCGTCAAATAGTCGGGCTGCAGCTCCATCCGCGGCCCAATACCCTTCGCCACCAGCATCGCGTGCAGCTTCGGCAAATTATAGCACGGCACATACATCATCAGATGATGCTCGACGTGATAGTTCACCCAATAGGGCGCCACCGCCGCCCGCCACAGAAAATTCGCTTTCGTCGTACGCGCATTGCGCATCGGATCGTCGTTGTCCGGCACGACCGCATGTTCCGCGATATTGCGGATGCGCGTGATCATCGGGAACCAGGTGAAGAACGGCACCACCCACAGCGCAAAGAAAACATGCCACTGCCCGATGGCCGCAAGCGCCGCAAACAGCGCCACATTTACGGCGATCGCAGGGCCAAGCCGCCCGAACCCCTTCGTCATGCGCTGTAAGAAAGTCCCGTCCTTCAATTTAAACGCCGAACGAAACTGCGCCACGCGCTGTTTGAATGTCGTTTGCCCCGTGAGATCGCGCACGATCTTGCGCCGCAAGCTCGACCGCGTGATCGGAAACGGCGCCGACAACACAAGGTCGGGATCGTTCGCCTGCTGCGTCCAGCGATGATGCGTCAGATGATAGGGGCGATAGGCATACAAATCGGTGAACACCGGCCAAGCGCAAAACCATTGCCCCAACGCATCGTTCAAACGCCGGTTGTTCGTCAACACGCCGTGCGCCGTGTCGTGCATCAAAATGGCAAGCCCCAATTGCCGGCAGCCCACCACGACAATCCCGATCGCCCACACGAGCGGATTTGGGAACCAGATCAACGCCGCCATCGCGCCGAAGATCACAAGCCAAGCATGCGCGACGCACCATACGCCGCGCGCATCCGAGCGCTGCCGCACAACGGCAATCTCTTCGGCGCTCAACAGCTCGTGAACGTTCAGGGACATGGGAAAAACTCTATCACGGCAACGGCACACCCGTCGCGCGCACGACAAAATACGCCAACGTCAGCATCGACGCCACCTGCACGACATAGGCCGCAAAGCGCAGATTGATCGCCAGCACCGACCCGGACGAGACATGAATGACGGACTGCACGATGCGCGCATAAAGCACCAAACTCGGCAATACTTGGAATGCCGTATTCTGAACCTGCATGAAGGTGCCCGCCACGATCACCGCCCCGAAAATCGGCAGGTTCTCGACCGCGTTCATATGCGCCCGGTTCAGCCGCCAATAGGCGTCGTCGCCGTGCTGCGTGCCGCTGGGAAAGCCGGTGATCTTCGACTTGCCCGACACCACCAACACCGCGCGCCAACCGCCGATCGAAAGCACCAGCAACAGGGCCCACACGGCAAACAACGTCAGCGCCGCCAACGGCGGCAAGATCGGAATGCCAAAGCCACCCATAGTCGTTCCCCTCAGCCGGTGATGATTCCAGCCACGATAGCCGCGAACACGATCAGACCCAAATCGCGGTTCGACTTGAACGTCGCCAGGCAATTCGCGCCGTCGTTAATGTCGAGCCGCAATATCTGCCACGTGAAGTGCGCAGCGACGGCGCCGAGCACCACGAAGAACCCGAAACCCGTCCCGGCCAGCAGGCCCGCCGCGAGAAACAACAGCAACGCCGCGCCGTAAAATCCGGCCAGCCACGCTTTCGTGCTGTCGCCGAGCAAACGCGCCGTCGAACGCACGCCGATCAGCGCGTCGTCCTCTTTGTCTTGATGCGCATAAATAGTGTCGTAGCCGAGCGTCCAAAACACGCATCCGGCAAACAACAACACCGGCGCAAGTCCAAGCCCACCCGTCACCGCCGCCCAACCCAGCAACGCGCCCCAATTGAACGTCAGCCCCAAAAACGCCTGCGGCCAATTCGTGATGCGCTTCATGAACGGATAGATCGCAATCGGCACCAGCGAAAGCGCCCCCAAGACCACCGAAAACCAATTAAGCTGCAGCAACACCAAAAGCCCGAGCAACAATTGCGCGATCAAAAACGCGACCGCCGCGACAACGCTGACCTGCCCGGACGGGATCGGCCGCCCCGCCGTGCGCGCAACCTTGGCATCGATGTCGCGATCGACAATGTCATTATATGTGCAGCCCGCACCGCGCATCACCGCCGCACCAAGCGCAAACAGCACCGCGAGCAGGGGGATGTACCAGACGGACGGGTACGCAAAGCCCGTCTCCGGTGCCGCCAGCAACAGGCTCCACCAGCACGGCCACAGCAGCAGCCATATGCCGATCGGCCGGTCCGCGCGCGCCAGCCGCAGATACGGTCTCACACCGGGCGGTGCGTAACGGTCCACCCAGGTCACCGCCGCGGCATCGGCCGGGCGCACGTCGTCGGTTGCGCTCATGGCCTCATGTGTTAAGTGGGACGCCACCACCCGACAAGAGCCCGCTATGCCGCAAGACGATCACGATCTCACGCACCCCGGCGGCCTAACGCGGCTTTACGTCGAAAACCCGCTTTCCGCCGGCGCGGATATCGCTCTCGGCGAAGCGCAAACGCATTTTCTGGCTCACGTCCTGCGGGCAACGGCGGGCGACGCCCTTCGCGTCTTCAACGGCCGCGACGGCGAATGGCGCGCCACGGTAAAAAGCGTCGCCAAACGCGCCGTCACCCTGACGCTCGACCGGCAAACGCGAGAGCAGGCCGGCGTGCCCGATCTTTGGTTGGTGCTCGCGCCGATCAAGAAAACGCCGCTCGACTATATCGTGCAAAAAGCAACTGAGCTCGGCATCGCTCGCCTGCAACCGGTCATCACTCGCCGCACGATTGTGGAGCGCGTGAACCTCGACCGCATGCGCGCCAACGCCATCGAAGCGGCCGAACAATCCGAACGCCTGTCGGTGCCCGACATTGCCGAACCGTGCGATTTGACGAAGCTGCTCTCAGCCTGGAACCCCGAACGCCAACTCATGTTCTGCGACGAAGCCGCCGCTGCCGGCGGCGCCGTTGCGGTTCTTGCAAAGACGACGCCGTCGCCCTGGGCCATCCTCACCGGACCGGAAGGCGGCTTCGATCCCGCCGAACGCGAAATGCTCCGTAGACAGAGTTTCGTCGTACCCGTGTCGTTGGGGCCACGCATCATGCGCGCCGACACCGCCGCCCTCGCGGCGCTCGCAATCTGGCAATCTACACTCGGCGATTGGAATTAACCCGGTTCTCCCCTTGCGCAATGGGGTATCGCGCGCCTACATGGGGTTATCACTATTGAGGTGCCTTCATGTCAGTCCCGCAAGCAGGCGGCGGCCCGATCACGTCTAAGGACGATCTGGTCAATTTCATCGCCGACGGCGTCAAGCCCAAGAGCGAATGGCGCATCGGCACCGAACACGAAAAATTCGGCTACGATCTGAAAACGTTCAAGACGCTGCCCTACGACGGCAAGCCCGGCATCCGCGCCATGCTCGACGGCATGAAGCGCTTCGGCTGGGAAGGTATCTACGAGGGCGACCACATTATCGGCCTGAAAATGGACGGCGGCGCCATCAGCTTGGAGCCCGGCGGCCAGTTCGAACTCTCCGGCGCGCCGCTCAGAAGCCTCCACGAAACCTGCGCCGAGGTGAATACGCATCTCGAACAAGTCAGCACCGTCGCGTCGGAAATGGGCGCGGGCTTTCTCGGCATGGGCTTTCATCCCACCGTGCGCATCGACGACGTGCCGGTCATGCCCAAGGGCCGCTACAACATCATGCGCCGCTACATGCCCCATGTCGGCAGCATGGGCCTCGAGATGATGTTCCGCACCTGCACGATCCAGGTAAATCTCGATTTCGCTTCCGAAGCCGACATGGTGAAAAAATTCCGCGTCGGTCTTGCGCTGCAACCCATCGCCACCGCCATCTTTGCCTGCTCGCCGTTCCGCGAAGGCAAGCCGAACGGTTTCCTCTCCTACCGCGCCCACGTCTGGACCGACGTCGACAACGCGCGTTCGGGCATGCTGCCTTGGGTGTTCGAAGACGGCATGAGCTTCGAGCGCTATGTCGACTACGCGCTCGACGTGCCGATGTATTTCATCTACCGCGACGGCAAATATCACGACGTCGCCGGCAAATCGTTCCGCGATTTCCTCGCGCACAAACTGCCGGGCTTCGAAAAGATCGACCCCACGCTGTCCGATTGGGCCGATCACCTCACGACGATCTTCCCCGAAGTGCGCCTGAAAAAGTTTCTCGAAATGCGCGGCGCCGATGGCGGATTGTGGCGCCGCATCTGCGCCCTGCCGGCGCTTTGGACCGGCATCTATTACGATCAAACCGCGCTCGACGCCGCCTGGGACATGGTCAAGGATTGGACCGCCGAAGAACGCAGCGCCCTGCGCGAAGCCGTACCCAAGCTCGGCCTCAAAACCCCGTTCCGCAACACGAACGTCCAAGCGCTCGCCCGCCGCATGCTCGAACTGTCGCGCTCAGGCCTTCGCGCCCGCGCCGAGAAAGATTCGATCGGCGGCACGGAAGAAGGCTTCATCGAACCGCTGTTCCAAATCGCCGAAAGCGGCAAGACCCGCGCCGAGGAACTGCTCGAACGCTACGAAGGTCCCTGGCAACGCGACGTCTCGAAGATCTTCGCCGAGTACTCGTATTAGAAACGAACGCCGTACCGTTAACGCTAACCTTGCAACGCTTCGCTGAGTGACATCGCCCGCGTTCCGGGGAAAACTGTGTCATGCGAAGCGCCGGGGCAGGGGGGCAGGCTGGCCTCATCCTTGCACGGCCTGAACATTGGCCATGAGCGAAGCTGAGATCAAAGACGCGGTCATCGTGGACGACACGCCCGAAACGGCGCGGTTGCTCCCGCCGCCGCACGACTACCATTCGACGTCGCACACAAGCATTGTGCCGTCGGGTTGGCTGGACTTTGGCCTGAATTGGGCCGAACGCCGCCCCCTTGCCGCCGCAGGCGCGATCTTCGTGCTGCTGACGCTCGTTCACCTTCTGCTGCTTAACCTCGCGGGCGTCGCCAACGGTGTCTATGTCGGCGACGCGTTCTTTGCCGCCCAAGGCTCGACCGCCGTGGAAATCGTGCTGCTCGCTTTCGTCGCCTACAACGCTCTGCTGCCCACGTTGATCGGCCATGCCTGTCAAAGCGCCTACGAAGATCTGCGTCCCGCACTCGCGCTCGACGACGCCGCGTTTGTGCAGTCGCGCGCGACGCTGTTCGACTCGTTCGCGATCTGGCGTTTGGGCTTTGGCTTGTTTTGGGCGGTCGTTCTCACGCCGGTTTTCGGCGATCTGTTTCGCGCCGCGGTACCGGGCGAAGGCGGCGGCGCGGCGCTGCTGACGATTTGGATGTACGTGCGCATCGCGCTCACCTTCGGCTTGTTGGGCGCCAGCATCACTTTCGTCGCCATGCTGCACCATCGCTTCCGCAGCCTCACGAGCACTTACCTGCGCGTCGATCTGTTCGACATGGCAGCACTTCAACCGGTCGCCCGTTACGCTCGCCACGTCGCGCTGTTTCTGATCGTCCTGTTGGCATTGGCCGGACCCGCCGTCGCCCAGCCCCAAGCGATGGTCGAAAGCGCCGTGGTGTTGGCTCTAGGCGTGATCCTCAGCGGCATCGCCGTCGCGGGCGCTATGAGGGGCGCGCGCGGCGCGATCCGCGCCGCCAAGAAAACCGCGTTGCAGGAATTGCAATCCTATGCGCGCGAGCTGTGGCGCCGCGCTTACGCGAACGGCCGCCTCACCGAAGCCGTCGCCGTCCCTGCCTTGGGTGCGATGCTGACGGTGCGCGCCGAAATTTCGCGCCTCAGCGATTGGCCGGGCGGTTGGAGCGTGATCACGCGCCTGGCTGCACTCGCCGTCATTCCGGTCGTGTCGTGGTTCGGCGGCGCTTTGGCCGCGCAATTGATCGAAACGTTTTCGTTCTGATCGCCCAAACAAAATTGTCCCCGCCGCTGGTTGCGGCAGGGACACCGTAAAAGTGAACTATTTCAACAAGCCTTCGGCCTTCAGCGCCTCTTGCACCTTCGGCCGCGCCGCGACGCGCGCTTGGAACGCCTGCAAGTTCGGATACGGCGACAAATCGATCTGCACGAAGTTCGCCCAATTCGTCACCGTGAACAGATAGCCGTCGGCAACCGTGAAATGCGCTCCCGTCAGATAGTCGTGACCTTTGAGCTTCTCATCGACATACGCAAAGCGTTTCGCCAAATTCTGCTTCGCGATTTTCTTGTAGTCCTCCGGCGCGTCCGGATTGAACAGCGGCGAGAAATTCTTGTGAATTTCCGTGCCGATATACGTCAACCATTCCTGCAGACGATACCGCTCCGGCGAACCGCTCTCCGGCGCCAGGTTTAGGCGCGGTTTCTGATCGGCGACGTATTGCACGATAGCCGGCCCTTCGGTCAGCACATAGCCGTCGTCGAGTTTCAACGCCGGGACATAGCCCTTCGGATTGATCTTGAGATAATCCTCGCCGGACTTCGTCTTCTTCGCTTTGAGGTCGACCTGTTCGAGATCGAACGTCAGCCCGGCTTCGCGCAAGGCAATATGCGGCGAAAGCGAACAGGCACCCGGTGAATAGTACAATTTCAACATAGCTATCCTCACGATCTAACGGTTGCGATGGACGCTAGGTAAGGTTGCCCGGATCGAATTGCCAGGCCGGCGCATGTGAATTTTTCTAATAACATCGTCAGGCGTGAAATGCCCCTCACGCATAGAGCAACAACACCGCAACCCCCGCAACAATCAGCGCAATCCCTGCCAGTTCGCGTTGCGTGGCCGCCTGCGAAAACACGCGGCGTGAAACGATTTGCGCAAACAACACCTCGACCAATCCCAACGTGCGAACGTTCGCGGCGCTCGTCAGCGAAAATCCCAAAAACCAAAACTGCGATGCGAACGCACCCATGAAACCGGCAAACAGCGACTGCCGCCAAACGGTCAGGCTCTTAAACAGGGAAGGGCGATCGAACAGCCACATCCAAACGCCGAGCAGCACCGTCTGAAACCCCAACGACCAAACCAGCGTCGTCGTCGCCCGCAGAAAAAACGCGCCGTCGTTCAAAGCCAGAATGCCGCCGCGAAAGCCGATCGCCGCCAAGGCATAAAGCCCGCCCGACGCAATGCCATAAAGTGCCGGACGCAAACTGGCCCGGTCCCATTTCTCGCCGGGCTTCACCGCCACGAGAAA
>JAIOQG010000343.1 GCA_021413465.1 Alphaproteobacteria bacterium
CTTCTAACGGGAACTGTCCGATCGGAGGACGATGCCGGGCGGAGGCGGTACTTCAACAGTATGGCTGTTGTGTCCGGCGACGGGCGCGCCTTGGCGACCTATGACAAGGCGCATCTGGTCCCTTTCGGGGAATATTTGCCGCTGTTTCAACTTCTGGAACCGCTTGGCATTACGAAGCTTACCGGCGGCTCAGGCGGATATACCCCTGGGGCAGGTGTAAGGACGTTAGAAGTTCGAGGGACACCCAGTTTCGGGGTTTTGATCTGTTACGAGCTGATCTTTCCCGGCGCCGTGGTTGAACGCGGCAGGCGACCGCAATGGCTTGTAACGATGACCGATGATTCGTGGTTCGGCCCTTGGACTGGTCCCTATCAGCATCTTGGAATCGCGAAAATTCGCGCTGCAGAAGAAGGTGTTTCGATTGTTCGTGCCGCGAATACGGGCGTATCCGCCATCATCGACCCTTACGGGCGGGTTATTACCTCTCTTGGGTTGGATAGAGCCGGTTTCTTGGATGGGACACTGCCAAAGCCGCTAAAACAAACGATTTTTTCGCAAGTTGGCGACCTGCTGTTTGGGCTGATGTTGCTCGGGATTGCAGGTGTAGGCTTATTTTTTTCACGTTCTGCGTTACAAGACGGTTGACCATTACAGCGACGTAGCATTAAGTGAGAATCGTTGAATATCAAGTTGGCTCTGGGGGCTGCTTGAAAACACTGGTTGCAAAGCGCGAGGGGCGCCGTGACCAATGAACCCCCATGCTCGTTGGCTTGTTTGCGTCAGATTGAAGACGTGCGTGAGTGAAGTGCCGTGCCCTCGGGGGGCAAGGCCGTCAATAAAAGACGGCCACCGACAATGACGTATTCGTGGAGCATGTTTGCGGTCTGGTGGCTGCAGGCAGGCGTCTCTTGTCAGTCGTAAAAGGAGTCCCCCCCCCTTGGCCAAAAAACAACCTTCATCCGTCGACGCTCACGTTGGCAGCCGCGTTCGCTTGCGCCGTATGCTCATCGGTATGAGCCAGGAAAAGCTCGGCGAAAATCTGGGTCTGACCTTTCAACAGGTCCAGAAGTACGAAAAAGGAGCCAATCGTATTGGCGCCAGCCGACTCTACGATATCGCGACCATTCTTAGCGTGCCGGTGTCGTATTTCTTCGACGACCTGCAAGGTGAGCACGGCGTGAAGCGCATCAACACCCATGGCATTTCCTCCGATATCGATGCCGGACCGTACATGATGGAATTCGTGTCGAGCGCGGAGGGCTTTCAGCTCGTTCGTGCGTTCACGAAAATCACCGACCCGCGCGTGCGTAAGCGCATGCTTGAGCTCGTTAAATCCTTGACCGGCGAAGAAGAGGTCTATCCGGACTTCCGGGTTGTGGAATTGCGGGAAGCGCAACGCGCTTGACGTAGAAGAGCATCCCTGAGAGAAAGCCGCGCTTTTCGCGACCGCGAAAGGCGCGGCTATTTTTTTATCGGCAGATCACGAAATGTCCATCCGCAAGAATTACCTGTTTACCAGCGAATCAGTTTCCGAGGGGCATCCCGACAAGGTGTGCGACCGGATCTCTGATTCGATCGTCGATCTGCTTTTGAGCCATATGCCGGAAGCACGCATTGCGCTTGAGACGCTGGCGACCACGAATCGCGTCGTCCTGGCTGGCGAAGTGCGCGGGCCGGAGAGCATCGGGCACGATCAGCTTATTGAAACCGCGCGTGATGCCATCAAAGACATCGGGTACGAACAGGAAGGCTTTGATTGGCGCAAGGTGCGCATCGAATGCTTGGTGCATGCTCAGTCTGCCGACATTGCGGTTGGTGTCGATGCGGCGGGCAATAAGGACGAAGGGGCTGGCGACCAGGGCATCATGTTCGGCTATGCCTGTCGCGAAACCGACGAGTACATGCCGGCGCCAATTCACTATTCGCATCGCATTTTGAAGGCGCTGTCGGATGCGCGCCGCTCGGGCAAAGCCAAGGGGTTGCTTCCCGACGCGAAAAGTCAGGTGACCTTGCAGTATGAAAACGGCAAGCCCGTGCGTGCTACGAAAATCGTCGTTTCAACGCAACACGCAGACGGCCTTGAGCAGAGGGATGTTCGGGCCATCGTTAAGCCCTACATCGAAAAGATGATGCCGGCCGGCTGGATGTGCCCGGAGGAGGGATTGTTCGTAAATCCGACCGGGCGCTTTGTGATCGGCGGACCCGATGGCGATACAGGTTTGACGGGCCGAAAAATTATTGTCGACACATACGGCGGCGCTGCGCCACACGGCGGTGGGGCGTTTTCGGGCAAGGATCCGACGAAGGTTGATCGCTCGGCCGCTTATTGCGCCCGCTATTTGGCAAAGAACGTTGTCGCGGCGGGATTGGCCGAGCGTTGCACTATCCAGATCGCATATGCGATCGGCGTTGCGGATCCGATGTCGTTTTACGTCGACCTTCACGACACGGGTCATGTGGATGAGGCGGCGTTGGAGAAAATCCTGCCGGAAATCGTCAGCTTGAAGCCGCGCGGCATTCGCGAGCATTTGAGCCTCAACCGCCCTATTTATGCACGTACGTCTGCCTATGGGCATTTCGGCCGGGCGCCTGAAGCCGATGGCGGCTTTTCTTGGGAACGAACCGATATCGCGCCTCAACTGAAGCGGCACTTCGCCTGACGGAGACGGGAAGCCGGCGGAGCGATCTCTACGGCCGGCGGACGGGGCGACCGCTTAGCGGCCAGCAAGAGGCGCTGATCGGTTCGCTGTTGCCGCGCCTCATTGTTTCGTCAGGATCGATCGATCTGCCATCGCTTTTTCCGGGCGCGAAAAATTTTGCGCTCGAAGTTGGATTTGGCGGTGGCGAACATCTCGTCGCGCAGTCGCAAGCCTTTCCATCGACCGGGTTCATTGGCTGCGAGCCATTCCTGAACGGCTTGGCCAAGTTGCTTTCGCAAATCGACGCGTTGGCACTCAAAAACATACGGATCCATACCGACGACGCGCGCGATGTTCTGGTGCGTTTGCCAGATCAATCGCTCTCATCGGTGTTCGTAATGTTTCCCGATCCTTGGCCCAAAGTCCGGCACCACAAGCGCCGCTTCTTCCAACGCCAGACGTTGGATCTGCTTGCGCGGGTGCTTCGTCCCGGCGGCGAACTGCGCTTGGCAACTGACCATATGGACTATGCGAGGTGGGCCTTGGCGCATTTGATGGCAGATGTGCGATTCCGCTGGAGCGCGCGCAGCGCTGCGGATTGGCGGGTGCGGCCTGAAGGCTGGCCGCCAACGCGCTATGAGCAAAAAGCCTTAATAGCCGGGCGTTCTTGTGTGTATCTGGCCTTCCAACGGGCTTGAATTTGCTTCTTGGCTCTTGGCGCGGGGTGGCCCAGTTGCTATCTTCCGCGCCTATTCCCGGACAAGAGAGATTACTTGTTCGCTGGCTGGGTCACCTCAGCCGGGCGGCCGGAGGCATTTGTTTCGGCGAAACTTACTTGGTGAATGATGTCGCGCATTGCAGAACTCGAGCGTTTGATCGAACCCATCGCCACTGCGCTGGGTTACGGCCTCGTGCGCGTTCGACTGACCGGTGCGCATGTGCCGGCGCTTCAAGTGATGGCTGAGCGCACCGATGGCACAATGGATATTGAGGACTGCGCGAAGCTCAGCCGTGCGATTTCCGCGGCGTTCGAAGAGAAAGATCCGATCGACACGGAATATGTCCTCGAAGTGTCGTCACCGGGGATCGACCGGCCGCTAACGCGCCGTCGCGATTTCGAGACTTACGCGGGCCACGAATTGAAGATCGAGCTGAAGCAGCCGATCGAGGGACGCAAACGCATTCGCGGCGTGCTCAAGGGGCTCAAGGGCGACGAGGTGGTGGTCGAGACCATCTTGGGCGAAGAGAAACGACTTGGCGACCTCGCGGTTCCTTACCTTTCGATCGGCGATGCGAAGCTCGTGTTGACCGATGCATTAATTGAACATGATTTGAAACGCAGAAAGGCTGCCGGCATCAGCGCGGCGCAATCGGAGTGACGACAAATGGCCGTTAGTGCAAATAGACTTGAACTTCTTCAGATCGCTGACGCCGTCGCGCGTGAAAAATCGATCGACAAACAGATCGTGATTGCGGCGATGGAAGAATCGATCCAGAAGGCTGCGAAATCGCGCTACGGCCAAGACAACGAAATTAAGGCCGAGATCGATCCGAAGACCGGTGAAACCCGGCTGCATCGTCTTCGGTTGGTTGTCGACAAGGTGGAGAACGAGGCGACAGAAATTACGCTCGACGAGGCGCAGATCCGCAATCCGGCAGCGCAGACCGGCGACTTGATTGCCGAACCTTT
This sequence comes from Alphaproteobacteria bacterium, assembly GCA_021413465.1. Classification (GTDB taxonomy): domain Bacteria; phylum Pseudomonadota; class Alphaproteobacteria; order Micropepsales; family Micropepsaceae; genus SZUA-430. Next base: position 4,330 of record JAIOQG010000343.1, read on the forward strand.
GCCGCCCATCGATTTCGGACGCATTGCCGCTCAAGCCGCGAAGCAAGTCATTTTCCAAAAGGTGCGCGATGCAGAGCGCGAGAAGCAGTTCGAGGAGTACAAAGATAGGATTGGCGAAGTCGTTCACGGCACGGTGAAGCGGGTCGAATACGGCAACGTGGTCGTCGATCTGGGCCGCGGCGAAGCGTTCGTGCGTCGCGACGAGTTGCTGCCGCGCGAGACATTCCGCACCGGCGATCGCATTCGCGCTTATATCTACGATGTGCGGCGCGAAGCGCGCGGGCCGCAGATTTTCTTGTCACGCACACATCCGCAGTTCATGGCGAAGTTGTTTGCGCAGGAAGTTCCGGAAATCTATGACGGTATCATCGAGATCAAGTCGGTTGCCCGGGATCCGGGTTCGCGCGCGAAAATCGCGGTGATTTCAAACGACTCGTCGATCGATCCCGTTGGTGCTTGTGTCGGTATGCGCGGCAGTCGCGTGCAAGCCGTCGTGCAAGAGCTGCAGGGCGAGAAAATCGACATCATTCCATGGTCGCTCGATGCGGCGAACTTCGTGGTCAATGCATTGGCGCCGGCTGAGGTTGCCAAAGTGGTGCTCGACGACGATACGCGGCGCATCGAAGTCGTCGTCGGCGAGGATCAACTTTCGCTGGCGATCGGGCGCCGCGGACAAAACGTTCGCTTGGCGTCGCAGTTGACCGGATGGCAGATCGACATTTTGACGGAAGCCGAAGAATCCGAGCGCCGTCAGGAGCAATTCCGCAAGCGAACGGAGCTGTTCATGAACTCCATCGACGTCGATGAGACGTTGGCGCAATTGCTGGCGGCGGAGAACTTCTCGGCGGTTGAAGATCTCGCTTACGTGGCGGTCGACGAGCTTGCCGAAATTCAGGGCATCGGTGAGGAAACGGCAGCAGAGCTGCAGCGGCGCGCGCTTGAGTATCTTGAGAAACAGAGCGCCATTCTCGACGAGAAGCGCCGCGAGCTTGGCGTCGAAGACGGCATGCTGGCGGTCGAAGGTGTTACGCCTGCGATGGCGGTGGCGCTGGGCGAAGGCGGCGTGAAAACGTTGGAAGATCTTGCGGGATGCGCGACCGACGATCTGTTGGGTTGGACGGAGCAGGTCAATGGCGAGCGCAAGCGTCAACCCGGTATACTCGAGAACACGGGACTGAACGCCGACGATGCGAACGCGATCATTATGGCGGCACGTGTCGCCGCGGGCTGGATCGAAGCGCCGGTCGTAGAGGCGGTCGAAGAGCCAGCGGAGGACGTCACAGAGTGACGAGAGGCCGCGGCCACACTGCGAAGGTTGAAGACGATCACGGCGCCGAAGGTCCCCTTCGGCGCTGTATCGTTTCGGGCGAGGTGCAGGCTCCCGAGCGGATGGTGAGGTTCGTGGAGGGGCCCGACCGGCTCATCGTTCCCGACGTTGCGCACAAACTTCCGGGGCGGGGCTTTTGGGTTACATCGACGCGCGAGGCGGTGAGCCGCGCTTGCGAGAAGGGCCTTTTTGCGAAGGCCGCAAAAGCGGCCGTGATCTGCCCGCCAGACCTCCCGGATTTGGTTGAGAAGCTTTTGGTCCAACGCTGTATCGAGCATTTGGGGCTTGCGCGCCGGGCCGGGCGCATTGTCAGCGGGTTTGCCCAAGTGGAAGCCGCGTTTCGGGCGCGGGATGGGCGTATCGCCGCACTGGTCGAGGCCTCTGAATCCGGGCCTGCGGATCGCGGAAAGCTTATGACTTATGCCCAGCGGCAGGGGGCGATCCCGGTTATCGGTTGCCTGTCGCAAGCGGAAATCGGCTTGGCATTCGGGCGTGAAAGTGTGGTACATGCTGCGCTAACGGCAGGCGCGCTCGCTATACGGTTTGTAACCGAGGCAGAGCGGCTTGGCGGTTTCCGCGTTTTGTGTCCGCCTGAGTGGGGCGCGGCTTGATGACCGCGGACCGTTATCGTTGTTTGGAAAAGCGTTTCAATTCGCCGTTTGGGCGACAAGGATCGAAAATCGCGCATGACTGATAGTAAGACCCCGGAAGGCGAAAAGACGTTGCATGCCTCTGGGCCGAAAACGTTGTCCGTGAAGCGTCCCGACGCGGGCGTTGTGCGCCAGGCGTTTAGTCATGGTCGTTCGAAGTCCGTGGTGGTCGAGAAAAAGCGGGTGCCTACGCGCCCGGGAACTCCCACCAGGCCCGAGAGCGCTAGACCTGCTCCTGAGGTTGCAAAGGTCGAAGCGGCTCCTGTCGCGCCGCCGGCGCCAGCCAAAGCCGTCAAGCCGCCGGTGCAGCCTAAGTCGGGCGGCATGGTATTGCGTACGCTGACGGAAGAAGAAAAAGACGCGCGCTCGCGTGCGCTCAAAGATGCACGCGTGGCCGAGGAAGGCGAGCGTCGCAAGGTTCAGGAAGAGGCCAAGCGCCGCGCGGAAGAAGAGGCACGGCTCGCGCTTGAGCGTGAGGCCGCGGCCAAGCGGAAAATCGAGGACGAGGCCCGCCGCATTCTGGAAGACAGCGCGCGCCGAAAATTGGAAGACGAAGTGCGCCGTCGCCCCGAAACACAGGAAGAGCGCGCTGCGGCCGCAGCCGCGCCGCGGCCAAGTTCGCGCCCCTCTTCAGGTGCACCGGCACCGAGATCGAGTACCGGCGCTCCTGCGGCGCGTCCGCCCGGTCCGGCGCGGCCGGCTCCCGGTCCAAGCGGTGGTGCGACAGGTATCGGTTTCCCGCCTCGTCGTATGACGGGCGGCGAAGAAGATGCGGCGGGCCGCCTCGCGCGACGACGTATGGGGCCCCCAGGTCCCGGCGGCGCTAAAGGGCCCCCGCCAAAGGCGCCGACCACGCCGCGCAAGGTTGCGGATGATGGCCGGCGTACAGGCAAACTCAGTGTCGTTACGGCGCTCGACGATCAAGAGCGCGTGCGCTCGATCGCCGCCTACAAGCGGCATGTGCAGCGTCAGCGGGCGCAGCTGGGCAACAAGAATGCGGAAGCGCCGCTGAAGATCGTTCGCGACGTCGTGATCCCCGAAGCGATCACGGTGCAGGAACTTGCAAACCGTATGGCGACGCGTGCCGTCGACATCATCAAATCCCTGATGAAGCAAGGGCAGATGGTGACGATCAACACGTCACTGGATGCGGATACCGCACAGCTGGTCGCGGAAGAATTCGGGCACACCGTCAAACGCGTGGCGGAAGCCGACGTGCTCGAAGGCCTGGTGGGCGACATCGATACCGACGAAACGCTTGTGGCGCGCGCTCCGGTCGTGACGATCATGGGTCATGTCGATCACGGCAAGACTTCGCTGCTCGACGCTTTGCGGCAAACGGATGTTGCAGCCGGCGAAGCGGGCGGTATTACACAGCATATCGGCGCTTATCAGGTGACGCTGCCGTCCAAACAGAAGATTACGTTCCTCGACACGCCGGGCCATGCCGCGTTTACCGCGATGCGCGCGCGCGGCGCGAAGGTCACAGATATCGTGGTCCTGGTGGTCGCGGCAGACGACGGCGTGATGCCGCAAACGATCGAAGCCATCAATCACGCGAAAGCGGCGAATGTTCCGATCATTGTGGCGATCAACAAGATCGACAAGCCGGGGGCGACGCCCGACCGCGTGCGGACAGAGTTGTTGACGCATGAGATCGTCGTCGAATCCATGGGCGGCGAGACGCAAGCGATCGAAGTTTCGGCGACGAAGAAACTGAACCTCGACAAGCTCGAAGAAGCGATCTTGCTGCAGGCCGAAGTGTTGAATCTGCGCTCCAATCCCAATCGTCCGGCCTCCGGCGCGATTGTCGAAGCGAAGCTCGACAAAGGCCGCGGTCCGGTCGCCACTGTTCTCGTTCATCGTGGCACTATCCGGGTCGGCGACATTGTTGTGGCTGGCGCCGAATGGGGCCGGGTGCGCGCGCTCGTCAATGAGCGGGGCGAACAAGTTGCCAGCGCCGGGCCCTCGGAACCCGTTGAAATTCTCGGTATTTCGGCGCCACCGGAAGCGGGCGACGACTTTGCGGTTGTCGATAGCGAAGGGCGGGCACGCGAGGTTGCGGATTTCCGTGCACGCAAAAAGCGCGAAGCTCGCACGCATGCGAGCGGGCGCACATCGCTCGATCAAGTTTTGGCGCAGCGCGGTTTGGGCGAGACGAAGATTTTGCCGTTGGTCGTCAAATCCGACGTGCAGGGTTCGGTCGAAGCCATTTCTTCCGCGCTGTCGCAATTGTCGACGGCGGAAGTCAAGGCGCAAGTTCTGCATGCCGGCGTCGGCGGTGTCACGCAAAGCGACATCATTCTTGCCCGCGCCTCAGGCGCGCCGATCATTGCGTTCAACGTGCGCGCGACGGCGGAAGCGCGCGACATGGCGAAGCGCGATGGTGTCGAGATCCGCTACTATTCGATCATCTACAACATCATCGACGACATAAAAGCTGCGATGTCCGGTTTGTTGCCGCCGACATTGCGCGAGAATTTCCTCGGCTATGCGACGATCCTCGAAGTCTTCAACATCACGAAGGTCGGCAAGGTTGCCGGATGCCGCGTGACCGAGGGCAAGGTGTTGCGCGGGAACAAGGTGCGCCTGTTGCGCGACAACGTGGTGATCCACGAGGGTACGCTGTCGACCTTGAAGCGTTTCAAGGACGAAGTGAAGGAAGTGGTCAACGGCCAAGAATGCGGTATGGCCTTCGACAACTACCAGGACATCCAAAAAGGCGACCAGATTGAGTGCTTCGAGGTTGAGACGATCAAGCGGACGCTGTAGCGGCGTCTGCTTGCGTCAAGCCGCCTTAACCGGCCATGGGCCGATGTACCTCGACTGTGGGCGGATAAGCCGGCCGGTCTGTTCCTGCTCTCTTGCGTGGGCGATCCAACCCGCGGTGCGGCCAAGGCCGAATACCGGCGTGAATCCTGCGCGAGGGATATCGAGCGCTTCCAGCAATAGCGCGGTGTAGAATTCAACGTTCGTGTCGAGCCGCCTGTCGGACTTGAAGTCGCGCAGTGCGCGCAATGCTGCGGCTTCGACGGCTTCGGCGAGCGCGATGCGGTTAGCGCGGCCCTTGAACTTTGCCACCGTCATTTTCAAAACGTTCGCGCGCGGGTCGCGCACGCGATAGACACGATGGCCGAAACCCATCAGACGCTCGCCCCGTTTGAGGGCATCTGAAATCCAAGCGTCGGCATTGCCGGGCGTTCCTACTGCATCGAGCATATCGAGCACGGGGCCCGGTGCGCCGCCATGCAGCGGGCCTTTTAGGGCGCATAACGCGGCGACGACTGCCGATGGCAGGCGGGCTGCTGTCGATGCGACCACGCGTGCGGCGAAGGTCGATGCGTTCAAGCCATGATCGATGATGGTGACGAGATAGGATTCAAACGCACGCACTTCGTCCGCGTCGCCCGATCGCCCGCGGATCATGCGAAAAACGTCGGCCGCATGCGGCAACGATATGTCGGGCTCCACCGAATTGAGGCCTGCCGTGGTGCGCATGGCGCACGCCGCAGCGACGCCTGCGGCCGCGAGGACGTCGAAAGGTTCTTGCCCAGATTCGCCGTCGGGGATGGATGACAAGAGCAACCTCATTGCTTCCGTTGCCGTCAACCTGCCTAGGCTGGGCAGTAGCGGAACGAAATGCGTGAATGCTTTCGCGCGAGCGGCGCCCAGCCGGTCGCGCATGCTGGCGATGTCCGTCGGCACAGGCACGAACCCTGCCCACAACAGCGCAACGGCTTGTTCGTAAGATGCGGAGCCTGCCAGTTCTTCAAGGTCATGACCGCGGATGATCAGGCGGCCGGCTTCCCCATCGACGTGGCTCAGTACCGTTTCGGCGGCGATGACATTGTCGAGGCCCGTACCCATTTCACTTCTCCACTTTGCAACCTGACGAAAAAGATGGATGTTGGCATCGGCTTCGTCAATCTTGAATCAATATATCAACATGAGCGGTAAACGCAGCAAACGGCCCATTTCCGAGCGAGGTGGCTTAATCGACTCTGCGGCCGCAACCAAGGCGCTGGGTGTCAGCCGCAATACGCTTTACGCCTATGTCAGCCGCGGCCTTGTGCGCTCGACCGCGCATCCCACGCTCGCTAAGGCCAGCCTTTATGTGGCATCGGATGTTGAGGCGTTGATCGCGCGCAAGACACGCATGCGACGGCCGCGCGCGGCGGCTGCGTCGGCACTCGACTTCGGGCTGCCCGTTCTCAAGACTCGCATTACCCATTTCGAGGACAATCGCCTGTTCTACCGTTCGGAAAACGCGATCACGTTTTCTACGCGCGCGACGTTTGAAGAGACTGCGGCGCTGTTGTGGGGCACAGGCGACCTCGATCCGTTCGAGCGAGCGGTGTTCGATCCGCGCGCTATTGCCGGATGGCTGACCGTGGCCACGACATATGCGCCCGCAACCGTCACGGATCGGGCGAGCATGTTGTTGCCGATGTTGGTGCGGCAGGAGGCCCCGAGCGCTGGTAAGCCCGGCGTGCATGCGTTTGCAGCCGCGGCACAGTTGGTGCTCGCAATTGTGGCTGCCATTTCACAGAGTGCGACGCCCGTTGTGGCACCCGTTCATCTGGCCATAGCGAAAACCTGGCGCCGACCGAAAGCGAGCGACGCGATCCGGCGCGCCTTGGTGTTGTTGGCCGATCACGAACTCAACGCCTCGACATTCGCCGTTCGCGTTGTCGCGTCGACGGGTGCCGGGCTCATACACTGCGCGCTTGCGGGGCTCGCCGCCATGAGCGGCCCATTGCATGGCGGAGCGACAGAGCGCGTGCGAGCTTTCCTAGCCGATGTCGATGCCGCTGGAGATGCTGCAGCGGTGGTTGCGGCCCGCTTGCAACGCGGTGAGCGAATTCCTGGCTTTGGGCATTCGCTTTATCGAGACGGCGATCCGCGTGGGATGGAGCTTCTGTCGATGATCAAAGTCGATCCTGCAATGACGTCGACGCTTGATGCCGTGCGTTCCATGGCTGGGGTGGAGCCGAATGTCGACTTCGGTCTGTTGGCGTTGGAGCGCAGTTACGACTTACCCAAAGGGGCGGCGCTGGCTCTGTTTTCCATGGGACGGTCGATTGGATGGATCGCTCACGCCTTCGAGCAACGGGCCAGCGGGTCTTTGATCCGTCCGCGTGCCGAATTTGTGCTGGAATAAGCCGGCGTCTTCGCGCAGTTTCCGCGCATGACAGCACTAAACGCCCAGGCTCAGATCATCCAGCGCGCGGCAACCGCGTTCCAGCGGGGGGCGTGGAACGAAGCCGCCGAATTGTGCGAACAGGCGATTGGCCAATTTGGCGAGGATGCGAATTCGCTCATGATCTTGGGCGTCATTCGGTTTGAGGGTGGCGATCCGGCCGGCGCGATCGACTATCTTGAGCGTGCGCGCGATCTCATGCCCACCCATATCCACGTCCTCGTCAATTTGGGTGCTGCTTACCGAGCCGTCGGTCGTTTGCACGAGGCGCGGATTGCTTTGGAAGCTGCGCTGCAAGTGGATCGCCGCTTTGCCATCGCGCACAACAATTTGGGTAACGTTTTACTGGATATCGGGGATCGCGCCGCAGCGAAGAAAGAGTATGAGCGCGCGGTCGTCGCGCAGCCCAACTATGCCGAGCCGATTGCCGGCCTGGCACGGATCGCGGAAGAAGAGCATCGGCTTGAGGATGCGCGGCGATTGTCCGAGCGGGCCCTTGGCCTGACACCGCAAAACGTGTCGGCACGCCTGACGCGGGCGCGCGTCGAGTTGCGCGACGGCGACGCGTCGAATGCTGCGGCGGCGCTTGAGAATCTGCTGCGCGACGGCTCGCCCACGGCAACAAATAGGGTCATTGGCGAAGGTTATCTCGGCGAGGCTTACGACAAGCTTGGGCGTTTCGACGAGGCATTTGCCGCGTTTTCGCGCGCGAACGCGATCCAGTTCTCGCAGCATAAGCAAGCGTTTGAGAATGACCGAGGGCCGTTGTCGCCTGACACAGTGAGGCGTCTGGACACGTTTGTTGCGGCCGCCGATCTAGCGAGTTGGCGTGAGGCGCCGCCGGCCTCGGGGATAACGCCGGTGTTCTTGGTTGGGTTTCCACGTTCGGGGACGACGCTTCTCGATCAGATTTTGGCGTCTCATCCCGGGATCACCACGCTCGAAGAGCGCGACACGTTGGGCAACGCTGTAGAGGCTCTGATACGCGTTGGCGAAGGGTTTGATCGATGGGCGTTGCTGCCGACAGACGAAATCGAGCGCTTGCGTTCGCTCTATTGGGCGCAGGTTACGACCGGCCTGTTGGGCGCTCCGATCAAAGGCGTGTTCGTCGACAAGTTGCCCTTGAACGCCGTTTTTTTACCCCTCATCTATCGACTGTTTCCCAAGGCAAAGATCATTCTTGCCATCCGCGATCCGCGCGATGTCGTGTTGAGCTGCTTTCAGCAGCGCTTCGGTATGAACGCCGCGATGTTTCAGCTGCTGACGCTCGACGGTGCGGTGACATATTACGACGCGGTTATGGCGCTGGTTGAGGCGAGCCGCGCAAAACTGCCGCTGGACATCCACATGGTTAAGTACGAATCGGTGGTGGAAGATTTCGATGCCACCGTAATGCAACTGCTTTCGTATCTAGGGCTCGACTGGGATGAGGCCGTTCGCGACTACTCTGCGACCGCGAAAGGCAGGGAGATCGGGACGCCGAGTGCCGCCCAAGTCGTTCAACCGCTCTATCGATCCGCCCAAGGAAAGTGGCAGAAATATAGGAGCTTCCTGGAGCCCCACCTGCCGATGCTTGCGAAATGGGTCGAAACATTTGGCTACCGTCCCTCATAAGTTCCTTGGATTGCAAGGCAAAGGTCTATAGAAAGCCTCGCTCTTTATGGCTCGCAAAACCTCAAATCACGAACGTGGACCTTCCCAGCGACAGCTTAGGGTGGCGGAGGAAATTCGCCATGTGCTCGCCAACGTATTGATGCGGGGGGAGTTGCGCGATCCGGCACTGTCGGGCGTTTCGGTTACGATATCGGAGGTTCGGATCAGTCCGGATCTGAAGAACGCAACCGTTTTTTCCTTGCCGTTGGCGGGCGCGAACGTCGGTGAGGTATTGAAGGGCTTGAACCGTTCCGCACCGTTTTTGCGGTCGCAGGTCGGGCATGCGATGGCGCTGCGTTATGCGCCTACGCTCACATTCGTCGAGGACAAATCGTTCGATCAAGCGCATCACATCGACGAACTCTTGAAGTCCGAACGGGTCGCGCGCGACCTCAAAGCGGCACGTGAAGCGGACGATGGCGAGGAATAGGGGCGAGCCGATCCATGGCTGGCTCGTACTCGATAAACCGCTGGGGCTGACGTCGACAAAGGCGTTGGCCATTGCGCGCCGGCTTTTGAACGCCAACAAAGCAGGGCATGCAGGCACGCTCGATCCGTTGGCGAGCGGGGTTTTGCCGCTGGCGTTTGGCGAGGCGACAAAGACCGTTTCCTATTTGGTGGATGCAAGGAAAACCTATCGCTTCACCGTGCAGTGGGGCGGCGAAACAGCGACCGACGATGCCGAAGGACCGGTCATCCGTTCGAGCGATGTGCGGCCCTCGTTGGATCAGATTTTGGCCGTGATGCCTGCGTTTGTTGGGCAGATCATGCAAACGCCGCCAGCGTTCTCGGCCGTGAAGGTGGGCGGCGAGCGGGCTTACGATTTGGCACGCAGTGGTGAAGACGTGGTCTTGGAACCCCGGCTTGCGCATATCTATCGCGCCGAGGTTGTCGAACAACCTGACGCAGACCATTGCGTCTTCGAGATTGTGTGCGGCAAAGGGACCTACGTGCGAGCTTTTGCCAGGGATGTCGGTCGCGCTTTGGGCTGTTTGGGCCATGTCAGGGCCTTGATTAGGCTCCAAGTCGGGCCCTTTTGGATCAAATCGGCGATTTCCCTGGAACAGCTGGAGGAATCTGCTAAAGGAGGCGCCGCCAAGCGCTTGCTCATGCCGCTTGCGACCGCCCTGGACGACATCCCGGGGTTGGCCGTAACGGATCAGGAAGCGGCCCAGCTCCGGCTGGGTCAAGCGATTCTCGCGCGAGGCCGCGTCTCTCTCCGTGAAGAGGCCGTTGCAGAGGGTGGGACCCCTGAGGTTCTGCCCGTGTTCTGCCGCAGCCGCGGTGGCGATCCTGTCGCGATCGCCGCCTTCGATCGGGGGGAGTTGAGGCCTACGCGGGTGTTCAACTTTTCAACTCGAGGGTGATTCCCGATGTCGCTAAATCCAGAGCGAAAGACTGAAGTGATTAAGCAGTACGCCGTGAAAGACGGGGACACGGGTTCGCCCGAAGTTCAGGTCGCGGTGCTCTCAGAACGCATCAACAGCCTGACCGACCATTTCAAAGCCCACACGAAGGACAATCATTCGCGTCGCGGGCTGTTGAAGATGGTGTCGCAGCGCAGGCTTTTGCTCGATTACCTCAAAGGCAAAGACAAGAAGCGCTACGAAGCGCTGATCGGCAAATTGGGTTTGCGTCGTTAAGACGCCAATGCAGACGGCAGAGAGATTGGACCTCACTCCGTCCGCCGCCCCGTTCATCACGCGAGATCGTGCGCGCTCCGGCGCGAACGGTCTCGCTTTTTCGCGTTCGTCGCGAACCAAGTTTCCCTGCAAGAAGAAAGCAGCGAAGGCCGACCCGCAATCCGGCGGGGGCAATATCCGAGGAATGAAATAAATGTTCGATATACATAGAGAAACGATCGATTGGGGCGGGCGCAAGCTGACGCTCGAAACCGGGCGCATCGCGCGCCAAGCCGACGGCGCGGTGTTCGCGACGCTCGGCGAAACGACGGTGATGGCCACGGTCGTTTCGGCAAAATCACCGCGGGCGGGGATCGATTTCCTGCCGCTTACCGTCGATTATCAGGAAAAGACGTTTGCGGCAGGCCGCATTCCGGGCGGCTACTTCAAGCGCGAAGGCCGGCCGACCGAACGCGAGACGCTGATTTCGCGCTTGATTGACCGTCCGATCCGTCCGTTGTTCGTCGAAGGCTATCGCAACGAGACGCAGGTCATTGCGACGGTTCTCTCGCACGATCTCGAAAACGATCCGGACATCTTGGCGATGGTCGCCGTTTCGGCAGCGCTGACGCTGTCGGGTGTGCCGTTCCGCGGGCCTATCGGCGCCGCGCGCGTCGGGTACATCAACGGCGAATACGTACTCAATCCGCTGATCGAAAAGATGCCGGAGTCCAGCCTGGAGCTCGTCGTTGCCGGTACGGACGATGCCGTGATGATGGTCGAATCGGAAGCAAAGGAACTTCCGGAAGACGTCATGTTAGGCGCCGTTATGTTCGGTCACCGCGCCATGCAGCCGGTCATCCAAGCGATCATCGCCTTGGCGCAGCGTGCGGCAAAAGACCCGCGCGAGCATAACTTGCCGGACAATACCGCGCTGCTTTCCAAGATTAAGTCGATGGTGGAAGGCGACGTGCGCGCCGCCTATCGCGAGCGTCAGAAACAAGTGCGTTATGAAAAGATCGGCGCAGTCAAAAAGCGCGTCATGGAAGAGTTTGCGGGCGAGGGTAAAGCCGATCCGCTCGTCGTGGGCGGCCTGTTCAAGGAACTGGAAGCCGCAATCGTGCGCAACGACATCCTGGACACCGGCAAGCGAATCGATGGCCGCGACACGAAAACCGTTCGCCCTATCGTGTGCGAAGTCGGCGTTCTGCCGCGCACGCACGGCTCGGCGCTGTTCACGCGCGGCGAGACTCAAGCGCTGGTCGTCACCACGCTTGGCACCGGCGAGGACGAGCAATATGTCGACTCGCTTGAAGGGACGTACAAGCAGCACTTCATGCTGCACTACAAATTCCCCCCGTTCTCGGTCGGCGAAACCGGCCGCATGGGCGGCCCGCGGCGGCGCGACATCGGTCACGGCAAACTTGCCTGGCGCGCGATGCACCCGGTGATGCCGCCGAAAGAGAGTTTCCCCTACACGGTTCGCATCGTGTCGGAGATAACTGAATCGAACGGTTCGTCGTCGATGGCGACGGTTTGCGGTTCGTGGCTGTCACTGATGGACGCGGGCGTGCCGCTGAAGAGCGCGTGCGCGGGAATCGCGATGGGTCTGATCAAGGAAGGCAGTCGTTTTGCCGTTCTGTCGGACATTCTGGGCGACGAAGATCATCTGGGCGATATGGACTTCAAGGTGGCGGGCACGCATGCCGGGATCACCTCGCTGCAGATGGACATCAAAATCGCAGGCATAACGGAAGAGATTATGCGCACCGCCCTCGCTCAAGCGAAGGACGGCCGCATTCATATCTTGAGCGAGATGACGAAAGCGATTTCGGGTGCCCGCTCGGAGCTGGGAGAGCATGCGCCGCGCATCGAAGTGATCAATATTCCGACCGACAAGATCCGCGAAGTGATCGGGCAGGGCGGTAAAGTGATCCGCGAAATCGTCGAAAAGACGGGTGCGAAGATCGACATCCAGGATGATGGGACGGTGAAGGTCGCGTCGGCAAATGGCGAGTCCATTCGGGCCGCGCTGAAATGGATCAAATCGATCGTGGCGGAGCCCGAGGTCGGCGAGATCTACGAGGGTAAGATCGTCAAGATCATGGACTTCGGAGCGTTCGTGAACTTCTTCGGCGCGCGGGATGGGTTGGTTCACATCTCGCAGCTGTCGAGCAAGAAAGTCGCTAAAACCGGCGATGTCGTCAAAGAAGGCGACAAGGTGTTCGTGAAGCTCTTGGGCTTCGACGATCGCGGCAAAGTGCGTCTGTCGATGAAGATTGTCGATCAGACCACCGGCAAGGAAATCGCCGACACGGGCAACGCCGAGGCCTAATTCCCGGCTTTCTTGGGAGAAAATTTGGCCGCGCGGGGTTTAGAACTTCGCGCGGCTTTTTCTTACGCTAAGCGTCGCTCGGGTCACTTGAGTTCATGGCTTTGAGTTCGCTGGCGCTCGGCATGCCTGTGACGTTGAAGCCCGCGTCCACGTAGTGAATTTCGCCCGTGACGCCCGCCGAAAGGTCGCTCAGAAAATAGAGCGCGGCGCCGCCGACATGGGGCAGTTCGACGGTTTTCTTCAGTGGCGAGTTTTGCTTGTACCAATTAAAGACGAGGCGCGCGCCGCCCACGGCGGAGCCAGCGAGTGTCCGCATAGGGCCAGGCGAAATGGCGTTGATGCGAATGCCGTCGCTGCCGAGGTCCGCGGCAAGGTAGCGAACGGAGGCCTCAAGCGCGGCTTTCGCGACGCCCATGACGTTGTAACTTGGCATTACGCGCATGGAGCCCGCATAGGTCAGCGTGATCATGGCGCCGCCGTTTTTCATCAGCGGCGCGGCGCGGCGAGCGATGTCGGTGAACGAGTAGCAAGAGATTTCCAGCGTGCGGCGGAAATTGTCGCGCGTGGTGTCGACGTATCGACCCTTGAGTTCGTTCTTGTCGGAAAATGCGATGGCGTGAACCACGAAGTCGAGCCCGCCCCATTGGCGCTCGATCTCGGAGAATACCGCCTCAAGCGACTGATCGTTTTCGACGTCGGCAGGTAGCACGAGCTTGGCGCCGATGGACTCAACAAGCGGTTTTACGCGTTTGCCGAACGCGTCGCCTTGATAGGTGAAGGCCAATTCCGCGCCGTGCGCATGCAGCGTTTGGGCGATCCCCCATGCGATCGAATGATCGTTGGCAACGCCCATGATCAGGCCGCGCTTGCCTGCCATGAGTTTTGAGGTGTTGGTCATCTAGCTGTAGCGCTGAAAAACGAGAGAGGCATTGGTGCCGCCGAAGCCGAACGAGTTTGAAAGGACGGTATTGATTTTGGCGTTGTCGATGCGTTTGCGAACGATCGGTGCGTCGGCCACTTCCGGATCAATTTCTTCGATGTTGGCGCTTTCACAGATGAAGCCGTTCTGCAGCATGAGCAACGAGTAGATCGCCTCGTGTACGCCAGCGGCGCCTTGGCTGTGGCCGGTTAGAGATTTTGTGGCGCTGATTGGCGGGATGCGTTTGCCGAACACTTCCATGATCGCTTTGATTTCAGGGATGTCGCCGACCGGCGTCGAGGTCGCGTGCGGGTTGATGTAGTCGATCGGGGCTTTTGCTGCTTCAAGCGCCATGCGCATGCAACGAATGGCACCTTCGCCCGAAGGGGCAACCATGTCGGCGCCGTCAGCGGTTGCGCCGTAACCGGTCAGTTCGGCATAGATTTTTGCGCCACGCGCCTTTGCGTGCTCCAATTCCTCAAGAATCAAAATGCCCCCGCCGCCGGAAATGACGAAGCCGTCGCGGTTCTTGTCGTAGGCTCGGCTCGCTTTTTCGGGAGTTTCATTGTAGCGGGACGACATTGCGCCCATGGCGTCGAACAGGACCGAAAGCGTCCAATCCAATTCTTCGCCGCCGCCGGCGAACATGACGTCCTGCTTGCCCCACTGGATCATCTCGTAGGCGTTGCCAATGCAATTGGCAGAGGTCGAGCATGCCGAACTTATCGAGTAGTTCACACCCTTGGTCTTGAACCAGGTGGAGAGGTTTGCCGAGCAAGTGGACGACATTGCCTTGGGAACAGCGAAGGGGCCTACTTTCCTTGGGCCCTTGACCGGTTCGGTGCGCGCAATGTCGGCTGCGGCGACCACAGCGCGCGTAGAGGGGCCGCCGGAGCCCACAATGAGGCCGGTGCGCTCATTCGAAACGTCCGTGGCTTCGAGTCCTGAATCCGCAATGGCCTGGTTCATGGCAAGCCAAGTGTATGCGGCGCCATCGCCCATAAAGCGTTTCGCGCGGCGATCGACTGTCGCTTCCAGATCGATCTTGATGTTCCCGTGGATTTGGCTGCGGAATCCCATGCGCTTGTAGTCTTCTGCCACGGTGATGCCGGACTTAGCCTCACGCAGCGAAGCGACGACTTCCTGCGTGTTGTTGCCGATCGAGCTGACAATGCCCATGCCGGTGACGACCACGCGTCTCATGATGATTTACCTCTGTTGACCGTCTGAGCCTCTAGGGCCGTCGAGCGGCATTCTTTCGACTGGAACCTTGTGCGCCACTAAGCGGACGGTGACGCCCCATCGTCGATGAACAAGCCGACGCGGAGATCTTTCGCCTCGTAAATCGGCTTCCCGTCGACTTTCATCGTACCGTCGGCGATACCCATTACAAGCTTGCGCATAATCACGCGTCTGAAATCAATTTCATAGGTGATGAGTTTGGCGTCAGGGCGAACCATGCCCGAAAACTTAACTTCGCCCACGCCAAATGCCCGCCCGAGGCCCTTGCCGCCCAGCCACCCCAAGAAAAAGCCCACGAGTTGCCACATCCCGTCCAAGCCCAGACAGCCTGGCATCACCGGATCGTCCTCGAAATGGCACTTAAAGAACCATAGGTCCGGCTTGATATCGAATTCTGCGATAATTTTGCCCTTGTCGTTCGCGCCGCCGCGGTTTGCGATGTGCGTAATGCGATCGAACATCAGCATCGGCGGTAGTGGCAGGCGGCTGTTTCCCGGGCCAAACAGCCGACCGTGGGCACACTCCATCAACGAGTCGAAATCGAAGGAATTCCGCAGCATCAGGGGGCTAGCCGGTGTTTCGGACATGAGGTGGCCCGCCTCCGACGGTGCACTTGACATTAAAGGTTAACCCTCCGATTTCCCTCGTGCGTAGTTTTGAGTTATTCAAAAGAGCGCGAATGGGGTCGGGTGCTAGACGTATCGGGTGCCATTCGTAGCATGAGGCTGTTCAACCTCTCAAGGCACGAGTTCCGAGAAGGCGCAATGCGTTCCACAAATACAAAGATAAGTTCCGCGCCGAAAGGTGGGTTTTTGGCGAAGCTCCGTGCGGCGGGATTGCGTCCGACGCGCCAAAGGCTGGCGCTGGGAAAGTTGTTGTTTGCTCCGGGCGACAGGCATGTCACGGCAGAAGGATTGCACGGTGAGGCGACGCGTGCAGGAGCGAAACTCTCGCTTGCGACTGTTTACAATACGTTGCATCAGTTCACGTCCGCAGGGTTGTTGCGGCAGGTCATTGTCGACGGCGAAAAAACTTACTTCGACACAAACATGGGCGATCATCACCACTTCTATGTCGAAGACCAAGCGCTGCTGATGGACATTCCTGGAGACACCGTGCGTATCGATGGATTGCCGAAAGCTCCGGCAGGAACCGAGATCGAGCGTGTCGAAGTTGTGGTGCGCTTGAAATCGAGAAATTAGAACTGTTCTAAGGTATTGACACCGGCGTTCAGCGGCATATGTTGCTCCGATCGAGCGCTCTTTTTTGCAAGTTGCGTTCCCAGGTCAACTCGAAGGGAAAGGGATCCCAATGGCAAAGCTTTCCGGTTCAAAGACACATGACAATCTGAAAGCGGCATTCGCCGGCGAGAGCCAGGCCAATCGCCGCTATTTGTATTTTGCGCAGAAGGCCGACGTCGAAGGCTACAACGACGTTGCAGCCGTGTTCCGCTCAACGGCGGAAGGCGAAACCGGCCACGCGCACGGCCATCTTGAGTTTATGGAATCGGTGGGCGATCCGGCGACGGGTCTGAAGATCGGACCGACAGGCGACAATCTGAAAGCGGCAATCGCCGGCGAGACGCACGAATACACGGATATGTATCCCGGTATGGCGAAAACCGCGCGCCAAGAGGGCTTTGACGAAATCGCCGATTGGTTCGAGACCTTGGCCAAGGCGGAAAAAAGCCACGCGGGCCGCTTCCAGAAGGCGTTCGATACGCTCGGTTAGCGTTCAATGCGCCCTTGTCCCAATCGCGCGGCAAGGGCGCATTCCACTCACAATAATCTTTGCGGAAACGCGCACGATCGGGCGTGAAGGAATTCGCACGATCTCAAGGACGGTTGTCACGTGAGAGAAGGTAGTCTGGAAGCGCCCAAGCGCCACCCGCTAAACTGGCAAGATCCGGACTTTACGGATGCCGCGAAGCTTGACGAAGAGATGCGGCGGGTCTTCGACATCTGTCACGGTTGCCGGCGATGTTTCAATTTGTGCGATTCTTTTCCGCGCCTGTTCGATCTGGTCGATAACTCGCCGACGGAAGAACTCGATGGTGTGAAGTCGGAGGACTTCTCGCCTGTCGTCGAGGCCTGCACCTTGTGCGACATGTGCTTCATGACGAAGTGCCCATACGTGCCGCCCCATGAGTTCAATCTCGATTTTCCTCATTTGATGTTGCGATACCGTGCAGCGGAAGCCAAAGCCGGAAAGACTCATTTCGTTGCCGGCCAGCTTGCCGAGATGGATCGGAACGGCACGATTGCCACCGCAGTGGCGCCGATTGCGAATTGGGGTTCGGATACTAAGAATAAGTTTACGCGCAAGATCGCCGAGTCCGTTGCAGGGATCGACGCGCGCGCTGAGTTGCCGAAGTTCAATTCGCGCACATTCGTGATGGCCGATCGGCGGGATCCGGCGGTAGTCAACCAAGCTGCGCCTGCGTATGGCAGGCGCAAAGCGCTGATTTTTGCGACGTGCTTTGTGAATTACAATCGACCGCCAACGGGGATGGCGGCGCGCGCGGTGCTCAACCATTTGGGCGTTGAGACGCAAGTCGGCTATCCGGGTTGCTGCGGCATGCCGTTCTTGGAGCAGGCCGATTTGGCGCGTGTGGCGGCGCAGGCCGAGAAGGTTTCAAAGGCGCTGCTGCCGTTCGTCGATCAGGGCTACGACATCATTGCGCTGACGGCGAGTTGCGGGTTGATGCTCAAATTCGAGTGGCCGCTAATTTCGCCGGCAAACGAGGAACTTAAACGTCTCGCGAAGGCGACCTACGATATCGACGAGTATGTCGTCGATATCGCGAAGAAGGAGGGGTTGCCTCCTGGCATGAAGCCCATCGACGGTGGTGTCAGTGTCCACTTGGCGTGTCATGCGCGGGCGCAGAACATAGGGCCGAAGGCTGCCGAGATGCTGCGGCTGGTCCCCGAAACGAAGGTCGATGTGATCGAACGCTGCTCGGGGCATGGCGGAACGTTCGGCGTGTTGAAACCGACGCACGAGGTCGCGATGAAGATCGGGAAACCTGCGGCGCGGACGGCGAATTCACAGGCGCACGCCCACGTCGTGTCGGATTGTCCGCTGGCGGCGAAACATTTGAAGCAAGGAATGCGGGCGCTCGACGGAGAGGCTAAGGCGCCATCCGACATCGCGCATCCGATCGAATTGATGGCAAGGGCCTATGGCCTTGCGGAGTGAGACCATGCCTGCTGACCAACGACGCATTACGCGCGCCGACATCATTGACTTGACGACATACGGCAAGGAGCGGGCCGGGCGGCGCAAGGCGATCATACCCATCAAGAAGTTACGCCGCGTTGAAGTCGGGCCGCACGCGACGTTCTATTTCGAGTGCTACGAGACGATGTGGCAGCAGGTGCACGAGATGCTCTACATCGAACGCGGCGGCGAGCCGCAGATCGACGACGAACTTAGCGCCTATAACCCGCTGATCCCGCAAAAAGGCGAGATCGTCGCCACGCTGATGTTCGAGATCGAAGACGAAAGTCAGCGCGGGCGCGTGTTGCGGCAGCTGACCAATATCGAAGAGACGGCCTATCTCGACATCGGCGGCGAGAAGGTGAAGGCCGGCTTCGAGAGCGACGTCGATCGCACCGCTGCCGACGGCAAGACATCGTCGGTGCATTTCCTACGTTTTCGATTGAGTTCGGACCAAATCGCACGGTTCAACACTTTGTCCGTTCCGGTGATGTTGGGATTTACGCACTCGAATTACGGACATTTGGCAATTGTGCCAACCGCAACGCGGCAGGAACTCGCCAAAGATCTCGGCTAGGTGCAGCCGACGCGCTGATGCTTTAGAATAGTGCCATGGCGCTTTCCGACGAACAGCTTGAACGTTACGCCCGGCACATACTTCTTCGCGAGGTCGGCGGTGCGGGGCAAGCGCGTTTGCGTGATGCGCGTGTCTTGGTCGTCGGCGCGGGCGGGCTGGGGAGCCCGGCCTTGCTTTATTTGTCGGCGGCGGGCGTCGGTACGATCGGCATCGTCGATGATGATGAGGTCTCCCTTTCGAATTTGCAGAGGCAGATCGCGCATCGCACGCAAGACATCGGCCGATTGAAAGTGGAAAGCGCGTCGGAGTCGGCGCTGGCGATCAATCCCGACACGCAAGTCAACCGGCATGCGACCCGCATCAATGCGCACAATGCGCTCGAGCTCGTGCGGAACTACGACATCGTGCTCGACGGATCGGATAACTTTCCGACGCGGTTTTTGGTCAACGATGCGTGTTTTCTTGCGACGCGGCCATTAGTGTCGGCCGCGATCGGACAATTCGACGGGCAGCTTGCAGTGTTCAAGGCGCATCAGCACGTCGACGGGGTGCGAACCTATCCTTGCTACCGCTGCCTTTATCCCGAGGCGCCGCCGCCGGGGACTGTGCCGTCGTGCACCGAGGCCGGGATTTTGGGCGCGCTGGCGGGAGTGATGGGAACACTGCAGGCGCTTGAAGCGTTGAAAGAAATCCTCGGTATCGGCGAGACTATGGCCGGGCGCCTGACGCTCTACGATGGGCTGGGCGGCACGTTTCGAACCGTGCGGGTGCGGCCAGATCCCGCCTGTGCCCTGTGCGGGCCCCAGGCCACAATGCGCGATCTATCGCACCACGGATCTACCGACGCCGTCTGTACCCCCTAGAAACGGCTCTGGTTCGGGCGTATTGCTCCCGGCCCTAAATTCCAACCCAGGTTTGGTGTCATGACTGCGCCCAATTTCACGGGACGCAAGATGAAGGCTCGATTCGCGCCGGGACTGCTGACGCAGGAGCCGGAGGTCGAAGCGTTGCCCGAGGTGAACAAGGGCGAGCGCGTTCCGGGGACGCCGTTCGGGTTCCTTTGGTTTCTCGTCTCGCGCCATTATCGCGGGCGGCTGGCGGCATTCGTTGCGTGCGTCGCGTTGGCGACCGCGATCGAGGCGATGAGCCCCTACGTGTTGGGGCGGATGATCAATGCGCTGACCGCAACGGTACAGAGTGGCGAGCAGGATTGGAGCGCGGTCGGCGTGTTCGTCGCGTTGTTCGCCTGTGTTTGGTATCTGCCGGCATTGATCGTGCGCGGGGCAGAAGCGATCGACATCTATATGAGCCCGCGCATGCGGGCGTTGGCGCAGAAATATCTGTTCGCCTATCTGATGGGGCATAGCCCGCGTTACTTTCAAGAGAACTTCGCGGGCAAGCTCGGACAGAAGGTCAAGCAGGCAGGGCAGGCCACCGTGTCGTTGTTGAATATTCTGGCCTTCGAGTGCGTGCGCATCTTGGTCCTGCTCGCGGTTGGCGGTATCTTGTTGGCGCTGCAGAATGTGTTCTATGCGGCACTATTGTTCGGTTGGGCGGTCATCTATCTTTCGGTCGTTACTTGGTTGGCGCGGCGCTGTGTGAACTTGTCAAAGATTTTTTCGGACGAGGTGTCGACGTCAACGGGTCGCTTGATCGATGCGATCGCGAATGCCGACTTGGTGCGAGCATTTGCGCGCGGCGGCTTCGAGCGGCAGTTTATGTCGCGCTATCTGGCCGACGAAATGAACGCATCGCAATCGCTGCGATGGTTTCTCATCGTGATGCGGATATTCATGGCGACGGCGATGCTGGCGTTGCTGATGGGGCTTATCGTGCTTGCGATCCGCGACACGCTTTCGGGCGCGATTACGGTGGGCGGGTTTACGATGATCTTCTTTCTGGGGACGATGATCGCGCGTTCGGTGCAAGAGCTTTCCTACCGGATGCTTGATTTTTTCGAGCAACTTGGAACGCTTGCCGAGGCGCTGGAACTGGTCACGCAGGAGCACGAAATCGTCGATAGGCCTGACGCCAAACCGCTTGCCGTGCGTCAAGGCGAGATTGCTTTCGAAGACATTTCGTTCTCGCACGCCGACGGGCATCCAGTGTTTCAGGGGCTCAATCTGCGCATCAAGGCGGGTGAAAAAGTCGGGTTGGTGGGAAAGTCGGGTGCCGGAAAGTCAACGCTCGTAAAGCTTTTGCGCCGGCAGTTCGAGCCGCAGGGCGGGCGGATTCTCATCGACGGGCAAAATGTCTCCGACGTGACATGGGATTCCGTCAACGAGGCAATTGCGGAAGTGCAGCAAATGCCCGGCGTATTTCATCGGGCGGTGCGCGACAACATTCGCTACTCGAAGCCGGAGGCCGACGAGGCCGTCGTGGTTTCAGCGGCCAAAGATGCGCACGCGCACGATTTCATTGCAGGCCGCGAATTCGGTTACGACACGATCGTAGGCGAGCAGGGCATCAAATTGTCCGGTGGCGAGCGTCAGCGGGTCGCGATTGCGCGCGCGCTCGTCAAAGACGCCAAGATTTTGGTGCTCGACGAGGCGACGTCGTCGCTCGATTCGGAAAGCGAGCATCTTATCCAGGAAGCGCTGTTCGAGCTGATGCGCGGGCGCACCGTGATTGCCATTGCGCACCGATTGTCGACGATCGTGGGTATGGACCGCATTGTATATCTTGAGGATGGGCGCATCGTCGAGCAAGGGAGCCACGCAGAATTGTTGGCGCGCGGCGGAGCCTATGCACTGCTGTGGAACCGTCAGGTTGGCGGATTTATTGACGCGGCTTGAGGTCGAGGTCCAGAGGCTTTTTCGCCTTTGTCTTTGCCTTAATTTCGGCAATTGTCGCTTCTATGGCTTGTAACCGTTCGGGTCCCGACGGGTGCGTTTTAATCACCGACGTTGCGCGCAGGGTCTCGTTGAGGCGGCGCCAAAGCGATGCCGCAGCGGTGATATCGTAACCGGCGCGCGCGGCAATGTGGAGGCCTACATAGTCGGCCTCTCTTTCGAATTCGATTGAGTATGGCGTACTTTTGGCGCTTGCAACCGCAGTGCCGATTGTGGCGCGCACGAAGGCATCGAGGAGACCACCAGGTTTTTTCTGAGCCTCGGAGAATTTCTTGAGGTGACCCAGAAGGTTGTGCGCGAGTTCGTGACCCAGAATTACGGCCAATTCGTCGTCGGAGCGCGTCAATTCGAATAGGCTTGTTGTTATGGCAAGAAGACGGCCGTCGGCGGCAGCGTTGATTTCAGGACTGCGGACCAACAGTGTCGGGAACTCGCAAACGGTTTGTGGGGTTAGCGTGAGCGTGTCGCCGCTCGCGAGTTGTACGCGCACGGGGCCTTCACGAGCGCCAGCATTCGAGTAGGCGACGAAGCGCTCCGTGGCGCCTTTGCCCTCTTGAAGCGGGCGACCGTTCACGTGCGTCACGATAGAGCCGACCGTGAGACCGGCAGGTGCGGCCGGGCCGCCTTCGACGGCAAGCGCGACCGTGACTTTGTCCGTTAGGTCAAATGACGACTGCAGGCGTTGGCGGTCTTCGGCGCTGGGGAAATTGGCGAGCGACCAAACGATCACTCCCAGTTCTTGCTTGATCATGTTTTGCTTAGCGCAGCTGGCTGCCGCTGCCTTGCGAAGGCGTAGTCCGACGCTTTCGACACGGGCGCGCTGCTGCATGTAGCGTTCGATACCTTCGGTTACGCTGACCGGATCTGCGACTTGCGCTGTTGTCGTTGCGGGAGGCGCTGGCTCAGTCGACGCGCAGGCGGACAGAAAGAGTGCAATCGCAACAGCGGGGCCAGACCGAAAAGCGCGCATTACAATCACCGCGTTCAATCGAGTTGATAAACCAGCGACTTAAGATAAGCCGTTTCGGGCAGCATGGGATGCACCGGATGGTCGGGGGCGGCGCCGCTAGCGCGGATCAGGCGGGCGGTGCGGTCTGCACGTGCCAAGCCGACCGCGCATTCGTGCTGGAATCGCTCGGAATCGATCGCATGGCTGCACGACGACAGGCATAGGAAGCCGCCGGGGGTTACGAGCGGCGCGGCGAGTCGGGCCAGTTTGCGATAGCCGCGGGCACCGGACTCGAGGTCCTTTTTGGAGCGAACAAACGGCGGAGGGTCGCAAGAGACGATGTCGAACCGCTCCCCCGTCGGCGCCAGTTCTTCCAATTCCACAAGAACATCGCAGCGGCGAATGTCGCTGCGGTCGGTCAGTCCGTTTGCGCGAGCCGTTTCGGTTGCCGCGTCCAATGCCGGCTGCGACGAGTCGAGCAGCACCGCAGAATTTGCGCCGGCCTTCAATGCGCCAAACGCCAGCGCGCCGATGTAGGAATAGGCGTCGAGCATCGTTGCGCCCTTCGACAGCGCGATCAAAAATGCACGATTATCGCGTTGATCGAAGAACCAGCCCGTCTTTTGTCCCGCCATCGGGTCAACGCGGTGGCGAAGGCCCGCTTCTTCGACATAGGCACCATCTTCGAGATCGCCGTAGGCTACGCGCACGTCGTCTTTTACACCCTCGTGCTCGCGCGAGGGCGAATTGCTTTTGATAAAGATAGCGCGCGGTGAGAATTCTGCGATCAGGGCATCGAGCCACAATGGCGCGAGGGCGTCCATGCCCGCCGTTCCGGATTGGGCGACGAGGACATCGTCATAGCGATCGACGACGAGACCAGGACACAAATCGGCTTCAGCGTGAACGAGCCGATAGAATGGCTTGCCGATCAGCTTGTCTCGTAAAGCGCGGGCGCGTTCAAAGCGTTCACGGAAGAAGTTCTGGTCGATTTTTGCGCCTTTGCCGGGCGCCAAAACACGCGCTGCGATCAGGCTGTGCGCATTGAAATAGGCGGTGCCGAGAGGGGCGTCGTGATCATCGACGACTTCGACAAGGGTGCCTGCCGGCAGCAGTTTCGAGGCGCGGTCCATAATCACTTCGTTCGAATAGACCCATGGCGACCCGCTTTTGATGCGGGCGCCGTGTTTGGGGTGAAGACGAAGTTTAGGGCGCGAGGTCACAGCATTGCCGCGAGAACGCGGTCTGGCGGTTTGTGCCCGTCGGTGAAGGTTTTGATGTTGATGATCACCTTCTCGCCCATATCGACGCGACCCTCTAAAGTGGCCGAACCCATGTGCGGCAACAGCACAACGTTCTTCAGCTTCAGTAGTTTTGGGTTCACTGAGGGCTCATGCTCGAATACGTCGAGGCCGGCGCCCGCGAGCTCGTTTGCTTCGAGCATGCGTGCGAGGGCGTTTTCATCAATTACTTCGCCGCGCGCCGTGTTGACGATATAGGCGCTCGGCTTCATCAGTTTCAGGCGGCGTGCCGACAATAGATGATACGTCGCCGGTGTGTGCGGACAATTGACCGACACGATGTCCATGCGGGCGAGCATTTGATCGAGGCTGTCCCAATAGGTCGCCTCCAGATCTTCTTCTACGGGCTTGGGAACCGGCTTTCGATTGTGATAGTGGATCTGCAGGCCAAATGCCTTGGCGCGGCGGGCAACGGCTTGGCCGATGCGGCCCATGCCGATGATGCCCAGTCGTTTGCCGGTGATGCGCTGGCCCAGCATCCACGTTGGCGACCAGCCTTTGAAATCGCCTTTCGAAATGACGTTGGCGCCTTCGACGAGGCGGCGCGGCACCGCGAGAATGAGTGCCAACGCTATGTCGGCGGTGTCGTCGGTAAGGACGCCGGGCGTGTTCGTGACCGTGATGCCTCGGGCGCGGGCCGTTTCCAGGTCGATATTGTCGACGCCGGCACCGAAATTGGCGATCAATTTCAGCCGTTCTCCGGCGCGCGACAAGATGCGGCCGTCTAACCGGTCGGTGACGGTTGGGACAAGAACGTCGGCGGCTTGCACCGCTTCGGTCAAGTCTTCGCGCGACATCGGTGTATCGTTGACGTTCAGACGCGCGTCAAAGAGTTCGCGCATGCGCGTTTCGATGACGTCGGGCAGTTTGCGGGTTACGATGACGAGTGGTTTTTTGGCTGGCATTTGATCGGTCGAAAGAGTGTCGCTCCCCTGTCTAGCAGAGTGAGGGCCAAGGTTCCTAGGGTCTAACGGCGAGTATCTTTTTCTTCGCGCGATAACCTAAAATTAAGCGCGTAGCCCCTGATATTGCTCATCAATCTTTGTGGTTGGAACCAGCCCGGTGCAAACGATGCCCGACCGGGGATGAGGAACGCTTTGCGCCACCTAATTGCATTGTCCCTGAGCCTTTTCCTGGCCCCCCTTGCGTCGGCCAACCCTTCTTTGCGCGAGGCGTTGCCGCACCCTCGACCAAAACCTTTGGTCGAGGCGTCTCTGCAAGCGCCGGGTACGGCTCCCGTCCGACCGCCAATCGTTGCATCAGGGCTGCCGGTGCCACGTTGGGTCACGGTGAAAGCCGCGCGCGTGAACGTCAGACGAGGCCCGGCGCTCGATCTTGAGGTGCTGTGGACCTATGTGAAGCCGGGCGTGCCGGTTGAGGTCATTGCCGAATATGACACGTGGCGTCGTATCCGGGACGCCGACGGCGGGACGGGCTGGGTCAAGGCCGCGATGCTCGATGGGCGTCGCAATGTTACTGTCAGAGGAAGCGTTAACACGGCAATTTTGGGCGCGCCGAAAGCCGATGCGGACGCCGTTGCCTTTGCGGAACCGGGCCTTGTCGCGAGCCTCGTTTCTTGCGGCGGCGCGTGGTGCGAAATTTCCACGCGTGGCTATGATGGGTTCGTATCGCGCGATCGTCTGTGGGGCGTGTACGAGACCGAAACTCTTAACTAAGTCACTCTAGAGCCCGTCGAATAACGCCGTCGACAAATAGCGTTCGGCAAATGATGGGATGATCGCGACAATTGTCTTGCCGGCCATTTCCTTACGCGTGCCGACTTCGAGCGCGGCAGCAACCGCAGCGCCGGATGAAATGCCTCCGGGGATGCCTTCGAGGCGCGCGACCTTGCGCGCCATCGAAAACGCGGTTTCGTTGCCGATGGTGATTATCTCGTCGATTATGCTGCGATCGAGGATGCCAGGCACGAAGCCGGCGCCGATGCCTTGAATTTTGTGCGGGCCGGGTGGGCGTCCGGAGAGAATGGCGCTGTCTTCCGGTTCGACTGCAACCATGCGCAGCGAAGGCTTGCGCGCTTTCAACACCGAACCCACTCCGGTGATGGTGCCGCCAGTACCTACGCCGGAGATCACCACATCCACCTTGCCCGCGGTGTCGTTCCAGATTTCTTCTGCCGTTGTACGGCGATGAACGGCTGGGTTTGACGGGTTTTCAAACTGTTGCGGGATGATCGAGTTTGGAATTTCTTTTGCCAGTTCGTTGGCGCGGGCGACCGCACCTTTCATGCCGAGCGCGGCTGGCGTTAGGTCCAGCTTTGCGCCTAAAAGCAGCAACATTTTGCGGCGTTCGATGGACATCGATTCCGGCATTACGAGAATGAGCGGATAGCCCTTCGATGCCGCGACGAATGCAAGTGCGATACCGGTGTTGCCGGACGTCGGTTCGATCAACGTCGTGTTCGGCTTGATCAGGCCACGCGCCTCGAGGTCTTCGATCATGGCGACGCCGATGCGATCTTTGACGCTGGCAAGGGGATTGAAGAACTCAAGCTTCAAGAATATGTCGGCGACAGCGCCGGCTTCCTTTGCAACACGGTTCAAACGCACCAGCGGCGTGTCGCCGATCGTTTCCGTGATCGAATTGTAGGTGCGGCCGCGTCCCGGCGCCTTGGCTGAGGAAGCGTCTTGTTTGCGGGCGGCATCGCTCATGAGCGGGTTCCTTGATTGTGAAATCTGCGACGACAGCAGGAGAGTGCGGGTGGTTTATATCGCGAAGTCCGCGCGTTCACCAATTGGTTCGGCCAGGCCTTTTTCTTCGGCCCGACCGCAAAGTTCCTCAATCGAAATAGCATCCAGCTGACGCATCAGGCCCAAGTGAATTTCTTCAACCATCGGTCGAACCACGCGCTCGCCGATCGGCGACGCGCCGTTCAGTGGCGGTTCATCCGCAGCTTCCAACTCGGCGACTATACGGACGATTTCGCCGGCCGTGATGCGTCGGCGTTCGCGCGCGAGGCGATAGCCGCCGCGGGGACCGCGAACGCCTTTCAATATTCCCGACCGCACCAGGGCCTGCATCACTTGCTCAAGATAGCGATGCGGTACGCCCTGCCGGCGCGTAATTTCTTTGGACTGCACGGGTTCGGGGCGCGAGTTGCAGGCGATGTCGACGACCGCTTCCAACGCTAGGATCGCCTTGCGCGACAGACGAAGCATCTCAGCCGCCCCTCTTCGCTGTTGTTCCGGTCGACCCGAAGCCGCCTTGCCCGCGGCCGGTCTCGGTCAGCGTTTCCGCATGCTCGAACCGGACGGGCGTCACGGCGGCGATGACGAGTTGAGCGATGCGATCGCCGCGGGACACCCGAAATGGTTCGGGACCGTGATTGATGAGAATGACCTTCACTTCGCCGCGATAATCGGCGTCGATCGTTCCCGGTGCGTTCAACACGGTGACGCCATGTTTGAGCGCGAGGCCTGAGCGTGGGCGTACTTGACCTTCGAATCCGTCCGGGATCGCGAGAGCTATGCCCGTTGCTACGGCGTGGACCGCTCCCGGTGCAATCGTAACGTCTTCTGCTGCGGCCAGATCGGCGCCGGCCGCTCCGGACGTAGCCCGGGCGGGCGGGTTCAGCCCGCGGCCGTGCGGTAGTGTTTGGATTTGGACGGCGATCTCGCTCAAGCGGGTGCTCCCTGGAAGTGCGCGGCTATTTTCCGGGCGAGGCGAATGGCTACTTCGGTTTTCGCAAGCTTCGGCCACGTGTCTGTGTTCGCGGCGGAGATCACGTGCACCGTATTCTCGTCGCCCCCCATGACGCCGGATGTGGGTGAAACGTCGTTGGCGACGATCCAGTCGCACCCTTTCTTGAGCCGCTTGGCAGCTGCGTGTTCGATCACTTTCTCGGTTTCCGCGGCGAATCCGATCACCAGGCGCGGTCGCGACGTGCTGCGGGAAGATAGGCTTCGCAGTATGTCCGGGTTTTCGATCAAGTTCAGCGTCGGCAAGGCGCCGGCAGCCTTTTTGATTTTTTGGTTTGCAGCATGATCAACGCGCCAATCGGCAACTGCAGCTGCGCAAACCGCGACATCAACGGGAAGTGCCTGTTCGCAAGCCGCCAACATTTCGTGCGCGGTTTCGACGCCGACGAATTTTGTGCCGCGCGGCACGGCGAGGTTGGTTGG
>JAIOQG010000344.1 GCA_021413465.1 Alphaproteobacteria bacterium
GTTCACGCTGATCGCGATGGGCACGGGCATCGCATGGACCTACAGCGCCATTGCCACCGTCGCGCCGAGCATCTTCCCGCCGGCATTTCAAATCGCCGAGGGCGCCGTCGCCGTCTATTTCGAAGCGGCCGCCGTCATCACCGTCTTAGTCCTGCTCGGACAAGTGCTGGAACTGCGCGCGCGCGAAAATACGGGCGGCGCGATCCGGGCGCTTCTGAATTTGGCGCCGAAGACCGCACACCGCGTTCGCGCCGACGGCTCCGACGCAGAAGTGCCGCTCGACCAAGTGATGAGGGGTGACCGCCTCCGTGTGCGGCCTGGCGAGAGCATTCCCGTCGACGGCGCCGTAGTCGAAGGGCGCAGCAACGTCGATGAATCGATGGTGACGGGCGAACCCATCCCGATCGCCAAGAATGCCGGCGACAAGGTCATCGGCGGTACGATGAACCAGACCGGCAGTTTCGTCATGGACGCGCAAAAGGTCGGCGCCGAAACCATGCTCGCCCGCATCGTCGACATGGTCGCCAAGGCCCAGCGTAGCCGTGCGCCGATCCAGCGCCTAGCCGATCGAGTTTCAGGCTGGTTCGTGCCCGCCGTGATTACGGTTGCCGCCATCGCCTTCCTCGCATGGTCGACTTGGGGACCGGAGCCGCGCTTCACCTACGGCCTGATTGCTGCCGTCTCCGTGCTGATCATCGCGTGCCCCTGCGCGCTCGGCCTCGCCACACCGATGTCGATCATGGTGGGGGTCGGGCGCGGCGCGCAGGCCGGCGTGTTGATCAAGGACGCCGAAGCGCTCGAACGGCTTGAGAAGATCGACACGCTCGTTGTCGACAAAACGGGCACGCTCACCGAAGGCAAACCCAAAGTCGTGGCTGTCGAAACCATCGGCGGCACGGCGAAGAACGATCTCCTCCGCTTCGCCGCCGCGTTGGAACGCTCGAGCGAACACCCGCTTGCCGCCGCCATTGTGCGCGCCGCGGAAGAGACGGATCTGACGATACCCGCCGTCGGCGTATTCGATGCGGTAACCGGAAAGGGCGTGACCGGCACGGTCGAGGACCGCAAGGTCGCGATCGGTAACGCGAAACTCTTCGCCGACCTGAAACTGGCGACACTGGCGCTGGACGCCATGGCCGATCGACTGCGCGCCGAAGGCGCGACGGTAATGTATGTCGCCATCGATGGCGCCTCTGCGGGCATAGTGGCCGTGGCCGATCCGATCAAATCGACGACGCCCGACGCCATCGTGCAATTGAAGGCGAGCGGCGTTCGCGTCGTAATGTTGACCGGCGACAACAAGGCGACGGCCGATGCCGTGGCCCGAAAGCTCGGCATCGACGAAGTCATCGCCGATGTCTTGCCGGATCAAAAGAGCGCGATTGTCGAGAAGCTGCGCGGGCAGGGCCGCGTCGTTGCCATGGCGGGCGACGGCGTCAACGACGCGCCGGCACTCGCCGCCGCCGAAGTCGGCATCGCCATGGGCACAGGCACGGACGTCGCGATCCAAAGCGCGGGCGTGACGCTTGTCAAAGGCGATCTCTCAGGCATCGTGCGCGCGCGCAAGCTCTCGCGTGCGGTCATGAGCAACATCCGTCAAAACCTGTTCTTCGCCTTCGTCTACAACGCGGCCGGCGTGCCGGTTGCGGCGGGATTGCTTTATCCGTTCTTCGGCGTGCTTTTGAGCCCGATCATCGCGGCCGCGGCAATGTCGCTAAGCTCGGTCAGCGTCATCGCCAATGCACTCCGCTTGCGCACGGTCCGGCTTTGATCAGCCGCCATGCTGTGCGAACGCCGCCCGCTTCCCGTCTGCCTGGAATAGCCAAACCGTGTAGCGCTCGTTGGCCTCGCCCGGCACTTCCATGCCCGGCGAATTGACGGGCATGCCGGGAACCGCGAGACCCCTAGCCTTTGATCCTGAAGCAACAAGCCGTCGGATGTCGGCAGCGGGTACGTGCCCCTCGATCGCATATCCGTTGACGACACCGGTATGGCAGGAGGCCAAATCATCAGGCACGCCAAGTCGCCTCTTGAGAGCGCCGATATCGGCGCTCTCTCTGATTTCCGTATTAAAACCGGCGCTCTTGAGATGATCGACCCAAGCATCGCAACAACCGCAACTCGGGTCTTTGTGAACCACGATCGAAAGCGGCGCAGCTGCGGCACGCGCTTGCGTACCGCTCAGCGAGAGCGCAGCTCCCGCCGCAAGTAGGATACCTCGCCGGTGAATGAGCCGCTCACTATGCATCTCATAAGCTCCGTCTCAATGCCAAACCCATCACATGGAGCAATGCGACATGACGAAATGCGTCAGCAATTCGTCCGCTGTCTTGCGCTGCTCGGCACTGAGCGCATCATACAGAGGCTTGGCCGCGTCTGCGAGCTTCCTAACGCCGGCCAGATGGGCTTCCATCATCGTGAGATGTTGCGCGATTTTCTCAGGAAAGGGCTTGTCCGCCATAGGACCTGCGCCGTGTTTTTTCATTCCCTGGCCGCCGCTCATGGGCATCTTCGCATTCGCGCGATAAACTTCGGCGAATCCATCCCAAGCTTTGGTCTGAGCGGGCGTGATCGCGAGTTCTGCTTTCAGGAACGCTAGCGCACCATCCGTGCGTCCCATCATCGCACAATGCTCCTGCATCATGCCCATCATGGGCATGCCTTCGCCCATCGGCCCGCCATGGCCCATTTGTCCTGGACCATGCCCGGGCTGCGCGAGTGCAGCGCCGGTCAGTGCGAACGCGGCTACCGCGGCAATCAACATTTTCATGACTTTCACTCCCTCGTGCGGGGATACCCCGTGGGGGTATATTAGGGTCGGGCGCGGCGCACACCTTGCGTTGGATCAAGCAGACACGGCGCCCTTTACGGACGCCGAGTGCATTTTTCCTACTATTCCGCCGCGTTCCCCTCAGGCAACCCGTCGAGCGCCATCTCGCCCCAGCGCTTGCGATCGCCCGCCCAATACTTGTGTTCGATCGATAGCATGGCCGGTGTGACGAACAGGGTCAAAAGCGTCGAGAACCCAAGCCCATAAACAATTGCTGTTGCCAGCGGCACCCACCAGTCCGAACTTGGGCCGCCGAAATGAACGGCGCGCGTGAAGAAATCCACATCGAATTTGTACATCAAGGGCAACAAGCCGAGCATCGCCGTGACCGTCGTCAAAACAACCGGCCTGAGACGTTGAACAGCCGTTCGGATCACAGCATCCTTCGGCGGAAACCCCTGCGCGAGAAGGTGGTGGAACGTATCGACTAAAACAATGTTGTGGTTCACCATCACACCCATGAGTGCAACGATCCCAGTTCCGCTCATGATGACGGAGAACATCTGACCTTCGATCAATATGCCCAGCATAACGCCGATGGCCGAGAATATGACGGCCGTCAGGATAACGATCGCGTGCCAGAAATTATTGAACTGAATGATCAAGATGCCCGCGATGGCGAGCATCGCCGCAGCAAAAGCATAGCCTAGAAACGCGGTCGATTCGTCTTGCTGCTCGTTGGCGCCGCGGAATTTCACCCTGACGCTTGAATCGAAATTCTGTGCCCCGACCCACTTTTTGAATTCGGCAATCCGCTCGTTCGTGTTGTAACGCGGATCTTCTTTGACCACGTTTGCACGCACGCGCCACACACGCACCCCTGCAATCCGCTCATAGCGCGACACTTGTTGCTCGGCGGTTCGTGTCACGAAGTTGGTGATCGGCACCGATCCCCCGCGCGTGTTGACGCGCAGGCGGTCGAGCGCGCCCAAGCCCCGGTCTTCAAGTGGGTAACGCACGCGAATATCGATTTCGTCATCCGTATCGTCCGGCCGGTACTCGCCGATCTTGATGCCCGTGGTGACAAGCTGCACGGCGGCGCCCACCGTTCCTACGTCGGCGCCGAAGCGGCCCGCCTGTTCGCGATCGAGCTTGATGTTCCATTCGATGCCGGGCAGCGGCCGCGAATCCTCAATGTCGATGAGGCCCGGCATCTTATCGGCGTGCGCGCGC
>JAIOQG010000294.1 GCA_021413465.1 Alphaproteobacteria bacterium
TCGGTTTCACCGGACTGAAAGTCCCGGCTTTGAAACAGAGAGCCCAAAATCGGCAGGTTTTTCAGCCCAGGTACACCGTCGATGTTCTGCTTCATCGATTGTTGCAGAAGCCCTGCCATGACCATGCTGCCGCCGGACGGCAACTCGACCGTCGTCTCGGCGCGCCGCACGCGCAATCCTGGAATGGTGATGCCCGGTACTTGTATGAGATTTCCGTCACTATCGACCGAAAGGCCGCCCTGAGAGACGAATGAGTTTTCGCCCGTGATCTCGGACACCTCCGTCGAGATGCGCAAGCTAATGCGCCCTTCGGACAGCACGACCGGCGTAAAACCAAGCCCCACGCCGAACGGCTTGAATTCGATCTGCACGTTGCCGTCGCGATCACGCGCCACGGGAACCGGGAACTCGCCACCGGCTAAGAACTTCGCCGACTCGCCAGAGACCGCTGTCAAGTTGGGTTCCGCAAGGGTGCGAATCAGACCGGTACGCTCGAAGGCCTTGATTGCCGCCTCGACGGCATTGCCGCCCTTTACACTGCCGAGCGTTAGGCTCTGCGACGCGGATAGCGCCTGCCCCAACAACGAAAACGGATTCGAGCTTGCAAGCGAAACGGGAAAATTCTTCCCAATATCGAACGCGGCCGTAATGTCGACGCCCATCTGTTTCGAAAGGCTGCGCTGCATCTCCGCAACACGAACGCGAACCATAACCTGATCGCCGCCGCGAATAGCAAGCCGGTTGACCACGGAATCCACCTTGAGGCCTTCGTCCGGATCGGTCACATAACGAATGGCGATCTGCCGTGCGGCTTCCGCGTCGGAGGCGTTGCGAACCGATCCATTGAGCACGACATTGTCGTTGATCAACTCAACGGTAACGTTAGCGCCTTTGACGTTGCGTTCGATCAACCGTTCGAGTTCGGAAACGTCACGCTCGATGCGCAACTCAAGGTTTAAAATCTGTTTTCCGGACGCGCTAAAGAAAAACGCGTTGGATGGGCCGGCCTTCATGCCCACGACATAAACCTGACGTGGCGTCCGAACCACCGCGTCAACCACATCCGGGTTGGAGACGAGAACGTCTCGTGCATCTTCAGGCAGCTCAATGATAACCGCCTTGTTGATACCCAGAACCAGGTGTTCCGATCTTGGCCCGCCTCCGCCGGGACGTATCCGAAGCGTCTGCGTCGGCTCCACCCGCGGTTTCGCAACCGGCTTGGTGTCGGTTCCGTCCGCCGCGACCGGCAGACAGAACCCGGCGGCAAACGCGGCGATCGTGAGGAGGCGGACGAGTTTCATGGCTTCACCTATTATTCTTTGGCGGAGGCGGTTGTCGCGACTTGGCTAGGGATTCCGAAGCGATGGAAAACAACCTGATCGCCGTCGTCGTCGCCGAACCCACTTCTTTTATTTTCGCCCTCTGATGCCGCCTGATCGCCCTTAGCAAGCGATCGAAGCGACAGCGAGAGATCTCCCATGGCTTCGGCGAGAGCCAGAGTCTCGGCCTGCTGACCGGAGAGCTCAAGCGTTGCGGTCTTCCCCAGAATGGACTTCGAATCGCCGTCTTCTTGAGACGTTTGATCGACGGCCAATACGCGCACGTTTTCCATCACCGTCGCCGCACGATAGGCCGGAATACCCGAATCGCTGTTACCGAGCTTGCGCGTCATGATGACGTCGACACGATCATTCGGAAGAATGAACCCGCCTGCGCCGCGATCGGCCGAAAGCTTCACACCGACCGCCCGCTTGCCGGGCGTCAATACAGCCGCCATAAATCCGGCGCCGTCCGCTTTGATGACTTTCTGAGACGTCACTGGCTCACCGGCCGTCAGCGGCATGCGCGCGACAGAACCTTCGGCTGAATCTTCAAGTGCTTGTGGCTGAGCTTCTTTTGTAATGAAGCTCGCATCGAGTGCTGACTTTGGCCAACCCTGCCACTTCAAATCACCGGGCATAATCTTCGAGCCCACTTCAAGACTCTTGGAAGCAACCACGATCTCGGTCAAATCCATATTGGTCGCCGCTACGGCCTTGTTCTGACCGCCGACCAAGCCACGCGCTAAGAACGCCGCGAGACCCGCCGCGACAAGAGCGCCAACCAAAATGAGAATCCGCGTCATACTCATATCTTCGATCTCCTAACCCCTGGCCTTGGCCCGTCTTTTCTTCAGTTCTAGCGCCCAAGTCTCAAGCTATGGTTAATTTGCAAGGCTCGGATTTAACATCTGCGTCACAACAGTTGCGCGCGCGACAACAATGCCGCGCACGGAATTTCAATAGCCGGAGGCCAAAGCGAAAAGATGTGTCGCCGGAAAAACAAAAAGCCCGCCGGCCGCGATGGCGACGCCGTACGGAATGCCCGTTCCACTCGTGGACAGACGATGCAACCAAGAAAATCTGGTCGTAATCCCGGTAAGCGCGACTGAACGTATCGCCAGAACGGCGCACGCAAGCAGCCCACCCGCAAGCGCTACGGCAAACACGAACGAGGCCACCGACGCACTGCCCATATAAAGGCACACCGCGGCAAACAGCTTCGCGTCACCGCCGCCAATCAGGTTTGCAGCAAAGAGAGCAATGCCTATAGCGAGCGCCGCCAGCCCGATGGCCAAATGAACCCCGGACTCCGCCCAGCCCATGCCGGAACTGAAAGCCAGCACCGGAAACACGGCGAAGAGCAGGAGAGATATCCAATTGGGAATTGTCAGCGTCGTCGCATCATAGGCGGCAGCGGTGATCATCGCCGCACTGACCGTGGCCAGCAGAACGGGTTCGATCATGACGCTTTGACTCCGCCTTTGAACTTGAAAGAGACGGTGCAGACTAAGCGTCGATGCTTACCGCGGGCTTAAATTTTGCGCCGGCGGGGTAAGCCAAAATAAAAAAACCGCCAGCTTCACGCAAGTGAAGCTGGCGGCTTGACTGGCAGGCAAGAGGGCTTTCACACCCTCCCGCCAACCGCTCTGACATTACAGAGCGGCCGCGACGTCACCGAACGTGCCCTGGAGGTTCGTACCAACCAACTGCACGGCGGCAATAATCGCAACGGCAATGCCGGCGGCGATCAGACCGTATTCGATCGCTGTTGCACCCGACTCATTCTTCAGAAAACGCGACATAAAGCGGCTCATTGAGGCCTCCTTCAATTAACACCACTACACCAGTTTACCCATGGGGTTCTGCGACCCGCCGCGTAAACAGGGGTGGAGCTTAGAAGCGCCTCCCTAACAGGATGCTAACGCAACAGTATTAGGGAGAGATCGGGAAGAAATACCGGCCGCAAAATGAAATTGAACTTAATAAACAGTAAGTGAGATTCGAAGAAGTGTATTACAATTAGTCGCTATTTTCTCCAAACACGACCCCAGGCCCTTCCATACCCTGTCCGGGCGCAGCAGCGCCCTTCAGACATCCTTAATCGCTTTACGCCACGCTGCGGCCAAACCAAGGTCAGTCACGGGGAGAAAAAACGTATGTCCCGAATTCGCATCGTTCTGTTGACCGCTGTCGCAGCGGTCGCGCTTATGTCGCCCGCCGCAATCGCAGATGAAACCGCCTCGTCCGCGCCGAACCATTTGCGCGTGGATTACGATCAATCCACGGTTGTTCGCCTCGACCGCGCCGCCAAGACGGTCGTCGTCGGCAATCCGCTAATCGCCGACGCCCTGCTGGTGAACGACAAAACCATTTACGTTCAAGGTCGAATGTTCGGCAATACAAACATCATCGTCGTCGATTCTGCCGGCAGCGAAGTCTACAACACCAACCTGACCGTTGGCGCGCCCGACCTTGCACAAGTCACGCTCTATCGCGGCACGCAGGGCCAACGCAACCTCGCCTGTGCACCACGCTGCGAACGCACGGTCACGCAAGGTGACGCCGAAATGACTCAAACATACACCAACTCCGACAATAAGACGGACATCAGCCGCAAGTCTGCGGATCTCGCCACCGAAAAACACTAGCGCGTTGCTTCTAATCTCAAGCAGAAATTGAAAAGGCCCGGCGAAACCCGCCGGGCCTTTTGCTTGATCGGCCGTCGCCGCCCTATTGGCTGAGGCGCAAGTTCGACAAGTCTTGAGCGATCTCCTGAAAAATTTCTTTTAGGTCGGCCGCCGCCGGCGAATTGAAGAACAGTTTCTGCCCCTCGACCTCGCTCGCGCAATCGCGCATCAAATTGATCGCGCGATTTGATTGCTCCTCAAGCAAGATCGTATAGACGCGTATTCCGGAATTTCGGATATTCGTGCAAACCGTGCGTGTGCGCGTATCTTGCTCGGTCTCCGCCGCGCTCGCATTCGTCGTCCCCAGCGTTCCGCGAACGAGGTAGTTGTAGGCTGTGTAGTTCGATTTGTGCCACGTGTTGTTGTTGTCGATGGTGTTCAAACCGTCGGTCAGAAACACCATCGCTTTGGTCCACTCCTCGTCTCCGTAATCCGAACCCTCCGTGTACGGTGCCGTCGGCGACAGCGTCCGCCAACCCCAACCGGCGCCAATCGCGATGTGGGTAAAGCCGGTCGCAATCATACCGTTCACATATCCTAGCAAGGTCAGCTTATTGTTGGTCAGCGGCAAAATCTTCTGCATATTGCAGTCCGCATTCGGATTCGTTTTGTTTTGACCGGAATACTTTGCCGACCGCTTCAAGCGTGTGTCTTGGTTGCTGTTTACGCCATCCGTAATATAGGTTGTGTACCCGCTATACGCCGAACTGTCCGGACCATCCGGCTCGAAGTAAGGCACCCACCGCGTGTCAGGCGTTCCTGCGTTCGGTGCGTCGTCGGTCTCTTCAAGCCCATTCGGACGTGTTTCCAAGCAGCCACCCCAGCTCTTGTTGTTCATTGTTGCCCAAACCGCAAACGCGTACTTGTTATTGTCGAAATTGAGGCGCGCATTTGCCGATTGCCCCAGCGTATCCATGTAACCGCCGTTCAGAAACGACGTTGTGTCGACTTTCACGGTTTGTGAGAACGGCACCAGCGACATCTTCAAATGCGACGGCGTGTTTTGATCGCCGAACAATATTCCGATCAGTTCGTTAGTCGCCGTCTTAAGCGCCTGAATTTTTCCGTTCGACGCCATCGATCCCGTATTGTCGAGCACGAGCGCAATCTCAAGACCCTTAGATTCGCGCGTCACCTCGACGTTCACGCTGACCTGCAAATAGCTGACGCCGAACAAAGCCATGAAGGCCGTGTCGATTTTGGCGGTACCTGAGACCGTAACGAGATTTTGACCCGAACTTGAGACGTTCAGCGCCGTCACGGTGCCGAGCTCATCGTCCGGATAGTTCGCGTAGAAAAATTTCTGCGCTTTGGCGCTCATCTCGGCATCGGAAAGTCCGACGGTACCGCCGACAGAAAGCCCAGCAGCATCGAGCGCTTCGCCCAATCGCATTTTTACAACCATCGCGCGCGTCAAATCGACGGCCGACCCGAC
Organism: Alphaproteobacteria bacterium; assembly: GCA_021413465.1. Classification (GTDB taxonomy): domain Bacteria; phylum Pseudomonadota; class Alphaproteobacteria; order Micropepsales; family Micropepsaceae; genus SZUA-430. The sequence goes on from JAIOQG010000294.1 coordinate 5,445, forward strand.
GGCGGCAATCGATGGCAACAGCGCAAGCGCATAGATGATTGCAACCGTACCCCCGCGTGCGCGGCTAAAGCGCGACGTCGACGCACGCAAGGCAGTTTTGAATGAGCGCATCATAGCTTTCGGCTCCACCATTTTTGACCCGACGCAAAGCGACCCTTTTCGGGCCTTTATAACGTTGGGTGTAACTGTGGCGCCGAATATTTAAGAAAGTGTAAATAAGAAAAACAACTACAAATAAAACAAGGGAGAGCAGAATATAGACGAGGTGCGTTGGCGAGTTAAATTAGGACTATTATTACCATAACATCGAAATTAACTTCCCGAACGCTGGGCGCGATGCTAACCACTTACCGTCAAGCGTGTAGTCCGCGCCTGACGCCATGCGCCTGTTCGATGGCTCGGTGAACGTACACGTAAGGAGTCTGTCATGCTTCTGCTGCCGCGAACGATGCTGTTCTTGAGCCGGTTCAGACGCGACAAAGGCGGCGTCACCGCTATCGAGTTCGCCATGGTGTCGTTGCCGTTCTTCTTTCTGCTTTTTGCCATCATCGACATTTCGCTCATCTTCTTTGCGTCGACGACGCTGGAAAACGGCCTTGTCGGCGCTGCGCGGCAGATCCGTACCGGGCAGGCCCAAGCGGCAAACATGACGGCAGCACAATTTCGAACGCTTGTGTGTGACCAGATTTCGATGCTGTTGGGATGCGACGCCCGCCTCGGTCTTGACGTTCGCGCATTCACCGGCTTCGGCAATGTCAATCTTCCCGCCGGCTTGGACAACAACGGCAACCTAACCGGCAATCTCACCTTCGATCCGGGCACGGCGGGTGACGTCGTCGTTGTGCGCGCGTTTTACACCTGGCCAGTCATGACGCCGACCGTTGGCACGAACTTTGTCAACATGTCCGGCGGTCATCGCCTGCTCGAGGCCTCTATTGCCTTCCGAAACGAACCGTTCAACGGGCCGATAGCCAACTGAGGTGTTGCCATGATGCGTTTCATCAAACGATTCCGCACCGACATTGCCGGCGTTTCGGCCATCGAGTTCGCCTTCGTTCTCTGGCCGATGGTCATTACGCTTTTTGGCGTGTCTGAGATCGCAAACTACATTCTAGCGGCAAGAAAAGTTTCCAACATCGCGTCGAGCGCCGCCGATCTTGTGACTCAAGACACTGTCATCACCGACGTCGAAATGGACGACATCATGGGCGCGCTCGACGTGATCCTGCGGCCGTTCGATCCCACCGAAGCAAAGATTGTGATCTCGCACGTCGTTGCCGACAACAATGGAAACACGACGGTAGATTGGAGCGACGCGCGCAACGCGCCACCGCGTGCCGAGGGTTCGCCTGTCACCGTGCCCGACGACATCGTGCCCGACAACCAGGGTATCATCATGACGGAAGTCAGCTTCACTTATAAAACGCTGTTCGGCATGTTCTTGACCGACGGCTTGACCGTCAGCGACAAATTTTATCTCAAACCTCGCCGCTCCACGACCATCGATCGCCAATAACGTCTGCGAAAACTTACGTCCTGTTTACTTCATCGGGTTTAGCGTGCCGTCGAACATCATTTCGGCGGCACAATTTTGTCGCGCAGAGAAAAAAGATCGACATGACGACTGCACAGACGACGAACGCCGAGGCGCAAAACTATTCTCGCGGCAAGATCGGCCCCGCCTTGGAGCAAGAAGCCGCCGAACTCGACGCCTTGCATACGGGCGTGGTTCGCCACCTCGCCGCCTGGCGCGACGCGCATGAAGCAGCTCTTCTGCGGTTGGGTGCCGTGATGGCGCGAATGGACTCGATCCTTGCGCGCGCCGAAGAACGACTAAGCGCGCCGGAATAACTGACGCATCAACCGGGATTCCCCACACCCTCCCCCTCCACTACACTCCGGTATCGAATCAGAGCATGCACGAGCGGCAACGCTCCCGGGGGGAAACGTGCGCACGCTTACATCCAAGAGCCGCACTTTGTCGGCTGCTTCCATTCTCGTTGCCGCGGCACTCGTGCTTGCGGGCGCCTATTTCGCTGGCTACATCAGCGAACTGCAACGCGATCTCAGCGATCCAGCGGTCCGGCAACAAGTAACGGCCCAGTCGACACTCCTTGAAAAAGCATTGGGTTACGATGGCTTTCTCAAGGTCTATCGCAACTTTCGTCTGACCGGCGATGCGGCCGCCCGCACCCTAATGAATAGGCAAGCCGACAAAGCCAAAATCGCCATCGAAAACCTGCGCCTGCTTTACGCCTCGAACCCGGCGGCGCTGGAAGCACTGCGCGAGGCAGGCGCCATCGGCGAAGCCTTCGCCCATGTCGCACGCACCGCTCCGGAAACCGGTGCCGTGGCCCTGCGCGGTACGGCCGCGATGGACTCGCTGAACTCCCTGCCTCAAAGCCCCCAACTTGAAGCCGCCTACATTTCGCTGCGCGGCGCCTTGGATCGGCTCAAACAAGCCGAACAAGCGCATCAATTGGGCGATGTCGCTTCGGTGTTGAGCTGGAGCCAAATGCTCATTCTCGGCGCGCTCGCAAGTTTGGTCTTAGGACTGCTCGTCGTCGCCGCACTGTTGCATTTGGGGATCATCCAGCCGCTTAAATCGCTGGAGCAAAGCCTGAGCTCTGTCGGCGCTGGCAACGTTGGACACCACATTTGGGGCACCGACCGCACGGACGAATTCGGTGAACTCGCGCGCGCGGGCGAAAAGCTCCGCCTCAGTCTCACCGAGACGACCGCACTGAAAGCACTGGCCGAAAACAGTCAACTTCGCATCAACCTTGAAGGACAAGGCTCGGTCTTGTTCGAGAAACTCGCCGCCGAAGTTACATCGGCTGCCGAAGCGCTCCGGGGCGCCTCTGTCGATCTCGCCAAAATTCAAACCGATGATCGCGGCAAAATCGATGCGGCCCTGGCCAGGCTGAACCAATCCAGCGCCGGCGTCGACGATGTCGCCAAGACGCTGCACCGCGACGGAACAGCGGCAATTCACGGCGTGCTCCAAACGACGGACCAATTTCTTGCCTCGGCAAAACAACGTGCCGACCGGCTCGACCAAATTGCCACGCGCTACGAATCGGGCGGCCAAAAACTGGAAAGCGTCGCAGCCGAGGTCAAAGCAAGCTCGGCGCACGTCGTCGACGAACTAGCGAACGCCACCGGCTCGATCAAACGCTTGGCCGATGGCGCACAGCAGATTCAAAATGCGTTTTTCTCAACCTGCGACAAAATCTCGACCGACGCCGCCGGCACGACCGACAAGGTCCGCACGCTCGCCATCGGCCTCAGCGATGCGATCGGCAATGTCGACGACCGTCTCGGCAAAAAACTGATCGCCCTGGATCAGTTGGAACAGAGCTTGAGTGGCGCGCTATCGAAGCTGCAGGCAAGCACCGACGATACGATCAATTCGCTCAGCCGTGCCGTCGGCGTGCTCGATGAGCGCGGCACGGCGAACGAAACACGCATCGACAAGACTGTCGGCGAGTTCGAAGAGGTCCTCCGCAATTTCCGCGACGACAAGGCCGCTCTCAATCAATCCGCAGCAAGCGCCGTTGCCCACATAAAGCATGCGCAGTTCAAGATCGCGGACGCCGCCGAAACGCGGCAGGAAGAAAACCGGCAATTCGTCGAGGCTACGGCCCGCTTGCAGGAAATTGCCGAACGCCTGACCGTGGCACCTTCCACCGAGGCGCCCTCGGTGGATGCCCTTGCGACCGAACTGCAAGCGTTCGCCCAGTCGGTGGGAAAAGAGATGGAAGCCGTCCGTCAAGAAATCCGCGACATGGCCGTGCGCATGACCGAAGAGCGCATTATGTCCGCCGCCGCCTTGCCGGTCTTTACCGCACCGGGCAACGGTGCGCTTCTTGAAAACAATGCCGCCCATCGCAGCCTTGCCGATGTACCCGGCGCCGAACTCATGACGCGGCTGAAAGACTTGGCCGAGGAAATGAACGCTGCCCAAGGTCGCGTCGATCAGACCCAGTCTCTGAAAACCGCCCTCGGCGCCTTCGCAAGCGACATTAAAGTCCTCGCGCCGGGCGCCGACCGTGCCGCGCGCCTGATATCGATGGGCAAAGCGCTCGATCACCACGCCGGGGAAATCGAAACCCACGCCACCGCAATCGAACCGTCCGCCGTGGCATTGCGCACCGAATTGCACGCCATCACGAGCGAGCTGCGCACGATTGCCGCCCACGCGCAATCGAACGGCGCCGGCAAAGACGCCCCCTCCTTGCGTGAGTCCGCCATCGAACTCGGCGCCCGCGCCGAATCGTTGTTCTCATATCTTGAAAACACGCATCATGAAGTCGCCGGCGACGATGAAGAAGGCGGCACCCCGGACACGATTGACGCCACCTCGGCCGACATCGCGGCGCTCGCACGGCTGATCTCGCGCCTCGAAAGTCGCGCCGAATCGTTGTCGCAGAACGCAGTCGCGGCGCGCTTCGACGACGTCAGCGACGACCGCAGCCCATCGGAGCGCGAAGCCATCGTTCGCAACGCCGAACTCAAAACCGGCGGCGCCATTCACACGGTCTTCGAATCGATCGAGCGCTTGAACAACATCGCCGCCGCCCTCGCCCGAGCCACCGACGCCGAACGCCTACGCAAAGTCGCGCATTGATTACCGAACATCGGGGGCTGCTTCGATGGGATGTTTCAACGTTGGCAGCATGTCGAAGATCTCGGGGCCGCGAGGCTGATTGACTGTATCGGTTTTGCCTGCCAACGCAGATTGGCCCTTGGGCGCCGGCCGCGTGATCCAGCCCCGGGCCACCGCGGCTTCGTCCAACGTCATTGTCTTTGTATCGGCCCCCAGAAGCACACCGCTGTCGCCGCTGCGGTTCAACGGATCGAGCAATCCCAGATTCACATCGCCAAATTGGAATTCCGGACACCCGCGCTGCACCGCCACGCTCAACGCGCCGTCTCGGTTGCATAGGTATTTCCACACCGCCAATGCCGGATCGCCTTTGCGCTGCTGGCGCACCACCATCGGCGCGCGCGGCCGGAACCGCGGCTGCGCCAACACGACATCCTCTGGACCGAAAAGATCGACATTGGGCGGCGGC
>JAIOQG010000299.1 GCA_021413465.1 Alphaproteobacteria bacterium
CGGCGCCTTTTACGGCATCGATATGGTCGTCAACGGCGTTCACATCCCCGCCGGTGTAAGCTGGGCAGTCGCGGCCGTTGGCGCTATTGTCTCGGTCCTCGCATTCCGCGAAGCCGATACGTAAGCCGCGCCAAGGAACTCAGTCGCAATGCATTTGCCGGATAGCGCGCCTCGTGTCGCGTACAAGACATATTCGGTCGGAGAGGCGCGCGCCGATATCGCCGCGCATGTCGTGGGCGTTCTCTGCGGCATCGCGGGCACGTTGGTCCTTATGCTCAAGGCCAGCGCAGGCGGCTCGGCGCTGTTGCTCGTGGGCGCGGCGCTTTACGCGGTCGGGCTCCTCGCCATGCTCGGTTTTTCGGCGGCCTATAACCTCTGGCCGCCGTCGCCAGTGAAGGAATTGCTGCGCCGGTTCGATCACGCGGCCATTTTCGTCATGATCGCGGGCACGTTTACGCCCTTTCTGATGAGCCGTATCGGCGGTGCCTGGGGTTTTGGTTTGCTCGCTTTCGCGTGGACCGTTGCGGTCGCCGGTATCGCGATGAAGCTTGTGTTTCCCCGCCGCTGGGAGCGCGTGACGATCGCGCTTTACATTGGACTCGGCCTATCGATCCTCATCATCGCCGATCGCATGGCCAGCGCGCTTTCGCCAACCAGTATTGCTTTGCTGATCGCCGGCAGCCTCACCTACATCGTGGGTGTCGTCTTCCATCTCTGGGAACGCCTCCCCTACCAGAACGCAATATGGCATTGGCTGGTTTTAGCGGCGGCCATTTTGCACTATTCTGCCGTCCTGAACGAAGTCGCCGCCGCCGCGCTTTGACAAGGTCTGCGCTGACCGTGGAAACACCGCCGCACACCCGCCCGAACCACGTGCCCACGTCGGTTATTCTGAAGGCGCTGCTCCTCGACGCGCCGGCCGACTTCGTCTCGCTCGATTGGCTCATCGGCGCATTGCGCGAACGCTCGTTCGGACTCGTCATGCTGTTGATGGGCCTCGTCGCCTTGGTGCCGGGCGGTTCGACCTTCATGGGTTTTTTGCTCGCCTACCCAGCGCTTCAGCTGATTTTGGGACGCGACAGTCCCAGCCTGCCGCGCTTCATCGCGGCGCGCCGCATTTCAACCGAACGTCTGTCTCGCGTCACCTTGCGTGCAGCCACCGCGATGCAGCGCTTGGAACTCGTCGTCCGGCCGCGCTGGCACACCTTGTTTCGCGCGACAAAGCGCATTGTCGGTGTTGCAGTACTGGCGCTTGCCCCGACGCTCATTTGGCCTTTCCCGTTCAGCCACATCATCCCGGCCTTCGTCGTGATGCTGCTGTCGCTCGCATATCTCGAGGAAGACGGCGCGCTGCTCTGTGTTTCATTGTTTGCGGCCTTGGCATCGCTGGCGATCACCGGCCTGTCTGTTTGGGCCGGCATCAGAGCGACCGACTTGCTTGGATCGCTCTTTGGCGGCACTTAGAGGCACCCGCGACATAGGGCGCTTTTCCGCCATTTCGGCGATTTTCGTTGCAAATTTGGCGTCGAACGTCTATATTTCTGTTGTGACGGCTGCACATTTGTGAAGTGCGGACCAATATTCGCGACGGCGCGCAAATGCACGCATCGCGCAAACGGTTCCCAACCCTTCGACGATCGCCAAGCTTTTCACAGCGTCGCGGCATGTGCCGCGGCGGATCCATTTTTGTTATTCAGGGAAAACGTACAATGGCCTCAATGACCGGAACAGTGAAGTTCTTCAACGCCACCAAAGGCTTCGGCTTTATTTCGCCTGAAGGCGGCGGCAAGGACGTATTCGTCCACGCCACTGCGGTAGAGCGTGCCGGACTTCGCTCATTGTCGGAGGGCCAACGCGTCACTTTCGACACCGAGATGGACGCTCGCGGCGCCAAAGCCGTGAATCTCCGCGCCGATTAAGGCGCTCCGACGGATCGGCCCCGGCACACACCGTGGCCAATTCGACCGAATGTGGAATGGCGGCGAGGTGGGAACGCTTCGCCGCCTTTCTCGTCTTAGGACATTTCGCCGGCAATCCGGCGGCAAGATAAGGACCTGATCGCATGAACAAGGACTCACAAAAGAGCGCGCGCACCGACACCGGTGCAGCCCCCGCCGTTTTCGACTTGCGCGATCGCGTACCCACAATGGCCGACGATGCGCTCGTCTCGCTGCGCGTCAACGCGCTGCGCCTGAAAGAAACCGGCAGCGCCATTCAGCGCCATTCCGCGACCGCTCTCTTGCCGGTCGTCGAAGCCGAAATCGCCGACCGCAAAGAAAAGAAGAAAGCCGCCATGCCGCCGAAAGCGCCGCGCGTTGTCAAAAAGAAACCGGCCGCCGCCAAGGCCGCGAAAAAAACGGACGACGACGACCAACCGGAACGCGAAGAAGCGCTTCTCGACTCGGCTGACGAGTAGAATCAACTCGTTTTGAAATAATGCGGCACTGACGCGAGCGGCAGCACCACGCCTCAGTGCCGATTTTTCGCTAGCACTCGCTAATAACGGCATCGCCGGCAAAAAGCCGGTGATAGCTTTAATCGCAGCCGTCAATGACGGCTCGCCCGCGATCACATCTCCCGCGACAGAACTGAAACATCCGCTCCTGCCCGCGCGCGATTCTGCAACCCACACGAGTCTGTTGCGCACCCCGACGCACCGTCTCCAAATTTAGGAATGAATCCCTTCGCGGATTCCAGCGCTCAAACGTTAATGACCACAAGCGCCAAGTAGAAATCGCCGCGAAAACGCGCCCGCGCAAGTTGGCGTGACTGAAATCACGCAGCAACGCGAATAACAACGAAAGCTGCATTGCCGCTTCTTTGTGGCGACACACGAATCACAGATGGTCGCGACGTCATGCAGTGAGTCCGGCGTCGCACATTGGATGAACGGCAGCACAAGAGTTCCTCGCGTTTGGTTCCCAAGTCACAGCGTTCGTAGCAATCGCGCCAAGCCGTTACCGGCTCGTGCGCGGGGTCAGGGGTTTGTTCGCGTGAAGCCGGTTGAAACACGATTGTTATGCGCGACTGCGCTCTGCCTCGCGGCACTCGCACTCTCGCCCCTGGCATTGGCCAGCGGCGGCGAGGGAGGTGAAGGCGGTGAAGGCGGCGAAGGTGGAGAGAGCGGCGAAGACGGCGGCGGCGTGTTCGGCTCGTTCGGCGACAGCGCCCACATCGAAATCAACGGCACCATCCCCGCAACCTGCGAATTCACCACGACGCCCACGCTGGATTCGGTCGGCCAAATGGTGACGGGAAACATCACGGATCTCGGAAACCTAGGATTTACCTGCAATCTGGCGACATCGGGCGCGATCAGCCTGACCGTGAAATCCGACAACGGCGCGCTCAAGCGCGTCGGCGGCACGGATACGGTCGCCTATCAGATCGCCTGGAACGTCCAGGGCAGCACGAATGTCTTCGCCACGATCCCAACGAGCCCCGCGCCGTTCAACCTGCTCTCCGGCGCCACCGGCGTCGAACAGCTCGGCGTCTACAGAGTGAAAATCATCGGACCCACAGTCGGCAAAACCGCCGGCGCTTACAAGGACATCGTCACCTACACAATTTCACCCTGAAAAGGGCCAACCAATTCTGCCCGCCAAAAACGGTCGGAAAGACTCCACGGTGGGGCTGCAGACAAAAGTCGCAGGCAACCGGTTCGGAGATCAGACGTGCCTCTCGATGAACCAACAATATGGAGAGTTTCATGCGTAAAGTTCTTTTGACAACCGCAGCCTTCGCTTTCATCGGCGCAGGCTCGGCGATGGCGGCAGACACTGCCAATGTCGAAATCACCGCTGAACAAGCGCCTGTGTGCGACATCACTGCGGTTTCTGGTAGCATTCCCTTGGCGGGCGTGAACGTGGCCGTTCCTGGGCTGTTTGAATACGAGTGCAACTTCGAAGGCTCCCCCACCTTCACATTCACGAGTGCCAACGGTGGCGTCGAGACCACCGACAACGGTGGTGGCATTGCGGATTACGGTATATTTTTGAACGACCAAACACCGGCAGCCCTCAGCGTTCCACTTCCAAGTGATTGGCAGCCAGCAAGCGGGGCTACGGCTGGCGTGGTGTATGGCAGTATCTCACTGTCGGCACCGCCAAACACGACAATCACGCCGTACTTCAGCGTTGGATTGACCCAACCTCTGCCGGTGGCCGGCAGTTACTCGGACACGCTGACGATCGACATCGCACCGTAAGCGATTGAATTGAGAATCTCAGCCGGGGGCTTGGGATCCGCCAGGATCCTAGTCCTCGGCGGATGCAAAAATTCCGGGCTGGGCCGCACTAGGTGCGGGCCGGAGTTCACTCCAAGCTGAGCAACACAGGACGCCAGTTCGGAGTGAGAAAAGCCGACAATCATCAACCCAATTAGAACTGGAGAATCTTATGCGTAACCTACTTCTCGCTTCGGCGGCGGTCGCTATTATGGGCGTCGGTCCCGCAATGGCGGCAGGCAGTGACTCCGTTACGGTCACCACGTTTCTTGCGCAGTCGTGCAGCGTGAGCATTCCAGGTACGGACGTGGCGCTTCCACCAGGCGGCGGTTTGTCGTTGGCGACAAGCTTTTCCTATCAGTGCAATTATGGTGGTGAAGCCGCGGTAGCGACGGTCACCTACGACAGCGGCTACGACGGTGTTTCCGACGATCTCGGCGTCACCGATCACGAATACAACATCATCCCTTCATTTGGCTCGTCAGGCACATCTGCCGCGCCGCTTATCAACGCTGCAGCAGCTGTGACGGCACCGAACAGCCCGCAGAACGTGTCTTTCCAATTGTCGTTGGTAACGCCGATTATTGTCGCCGGAACCTACACTGACACGCTGACGATCAGCATCGCGCCGTAATTCTGATCACGGCCTCGCGTTCGATTTATGCACTTTCGTGCGGGCCCTTAAAGGGGACCCGCACAAGAAAAGTACGAGCGCGAAGTCGTTAAGCCATAGTCCAGCAAGATTCCCGAGAGGGGGCAACAATGAAAACACTAATGCGCCTGGGCTACATGTTAGCGCTTCTCACCTTGGCCGCTCCGGCCATGGCATCAGGAACCGACAGCGCAACAGTTACTTCCGACCTGGCAAAATCCTGCACTTTCACTTCCACACCGCCAGCAGTCGTCAGCATCGCGCCAACACCCGGCGAAACCAACATTGGTAGACTGGGTTACACCTGCAATTTTGTTGGTGCGACGCACTTAGTATTGCAATTGCCGGATGGCACCAACCTGCGGAACGGCGCAAACACCGTCTTGTACGACGTATTCTGGGGTATCCCCCCGAATCCGGTGACACCGGGGCCGTACCAGCATTGGTTCTTCCCATCAAACATCGCGTTCGATTGGATTACGGCGAATGCGCCAAATGTTGAAATCGGCGGCGATTATTTCATCAAGCTGAACACCGCGCCCACAATTGCGGGCACCTACACCGGTGTCATCAGCTACACGCTAGCGCCTTGAGGACAACCACGGCGCGGGCCATTGCCCGCGCCGTGCGAATCAGACGATGAAGGGCAAAACAAGACATCGAAATGAATGTCGAACGCGAATGACGGCCCGGTCTCGCACGTCGCTCGTGCCCCTTTTGATTCAATCACTTGAGACCGGTGGGAGAACCAAATGTTCAACAAACTGAAATTCGCAAGCCTAGCCGCCGTAACGCTCGCCGCCGCGGGCATCGCGCACGCCTATCAAGTGTCGCCGATGATCTACGACATGAAGCCGACCGGCAAAGACGCCTCGACCGTCATCCGCGTTAACAACACGAACGCGACGCCGATCACGGTCGAACTGCAATCCGAAAAGCGCCTGTTCGACGAAGCGGGCAAGGAATCGCGCGAACCGGCCGACAAGGACTTTGTCCTGTTCCCGCCGCAAGCCGTCATCGCGCCCGGCGCGACGCAGGCCATCCGCGTTCAATATGTCGGCCCGCAGCAGCTCGATAAATCCGTCACCTACACTGTCACCGTAAAGCAAGTGCCCGTCAAATTGCCGAACGACGGCAAAAGCGGCGTGCAGTTCGTCTTCAACTTCTCGACCGTCGCCAACATCGTGCCCGACGGCGCCAAGGCGCAAATCGACGCCGTCTCGGTCACGCCAGACGGCAAGAAGCTGAAACTCACGCTGAAAAACGCCGGCAACAAATACGCCAACCTCGCCCTCTCGAACGTCGACCTCACGGGCGGCACCTTCAAGCTGACGATCAAGGACGAAGAATGGCGCAAGGCGCTCGGCACCAGC
>JAIOQG010000274.1 GCA_021413465.1 Alphaproteobacteria bacterium
GCCTGTGAGCATCAGCGTGTAGCAGAGCGCGGCGAGGCCGAAATAGACCGCGGCCTTGATCGCAATGTAAGCGCCGCCGGTGGGGCCGGCGTTCGTGGCTTTGAAGTGTTCGTCAACGCGGGCGCGCAGTGTGGCGAAGAAGCCGTTCGCCGAGATCGGTTGGAAATGGATACGCGGGGCAGCGTGGTTTGCGGGCGCTTCGGCCTGAGCGTGGGTCACTGTGGCGAGGAGCATGGGCATTCTCCGATGTGAGTGAGCGCTCACTCACAGTGCGCGCGGGCGGTTTTTCTGTCAAGCGCGTGCAAGTTGCCGGGCTTTACGCGGCGTGTGCGATGGCTTCAAATGGCTGGCGTATGATTATCTGAAGATGGAGACGCGCATGTTCAGTCACGTCACGTTGGGCACGAACGATTATGCCAAGGCCGAGAAATTTTATGACGCGGTGATGGACGTGCTCGGCCATCCCGTGATGTTCAAGGCTGGCGGGACGGCGGCTTACGGCACGCCGACAGGGCCGAAGGTGTTCATCGTGCCGCCGTTCGATGGGAAAGAGGCCAAGGCCGGCAACGGCGTGCATGTGGCGTTCATCGTCGACGAGCGGGCGAAGGTCGATGCGTTCCATAAGGCAGCACTCGCGCATGGCGGCAGCGACGAGGGCGCGCCGGGACCGCGGCCGCAATATCACAAGAACTATTACGGTGCCTATGTGCGCGATCCGGACGGGAACAAGATTCAGGCGGTGTGTCACAAGGCGGCGGGCTGACGCCGCTCAGTCGGGCATGGCCGGTACGCCATTGCGGATGGCGTTGGAAAAGGCGGGGCCTTCGAGTTTGTTTTCGAGGGCCGTGCGGACGCGGGGCATGATGTGGCCCTTGTCGCGCAGGTCGGCGAGCGTGTGGGCGGTGTTCAAGACTTTGAGGTCGTAGAGGAAGTCGGGGAGATAGCCCGAGGCCCAGACGCGCATGTCGTTGGGTTGGCCAAGACCGAGCGCCTCGGTCAGCATCCAGACTTCGGTCGAGCAGTTTTCGGTGAGCGTGTTGTAGAACACCGGTGTCTTGGCGAGGGCGTTGGCGCTGTCGAGCAGCTCGAGCAGAAGCTTGCGCGCCTGAAGCGGGTTCGTGCGGGTGTGGAAGAGCTGGATATCCTCCTTCGGGAAGAAGACGCGCCAGCCGTAGAAGTCGCGCTCGTCGCCGGCCAGGATCGAGAGTTCGTAGGCTTTGAAGAAGCCGGCGATGGGAGAATAGGCTTCGCCTTTTTCCTTGCGGATTTCGACGGAGAGGGAGAGCGCCTCGCCGTTCGTCCAGACGAAGCTGAAATAGGTGTGGGCGACGCGCGGGCCTTTCCAATAGAGCGAGAGCACGTCGACGGTTTTGAGCTTGTTCAAGTCGAAGCTGCGCGTTTCCCAGCGTTCGTCTGCGATGGCGGGGCCGGTCCAGTTGAAGTTGCGCACGTTCGAGAGCGTGATCGTGTCGCCGTCGCGCGCATAGGTGAGCGTGCGCGCCATTTCCGGCGACCAGAGTCGGTCGTTGCGGGGGGCGATGAGCGCGAACCACACGATGAGGGCTGCGAAGGGGAGGGCATAGGCGAAGAGGGGGCGCGCTCCCGCGCCGCGTAAGAACGACACCGCGCAAAGCGTGGCGAAGGCGAGCCACGCCAGCACGAGGACGCCACGCGCGAGCGCCAGTTCGGGGCCGTGATACCACAAAACGCCCGAGGCGAAGATCGCACTCAGCGCGACGGCGATGACGGCGGCGGCGCGGATAATGGGCGAGGGTTTGCGGTGCGGCATGCGATTTCCTTTTGTCCCGACTGAGGGCACTGCCGCGTCTCAGTCCAGGAGCCAATGAACGAGGCGCGCGTACCAGTCGGGACCGCATTTGGCGCCATCCGGGCACGGCATCTTGCAGGCGACAACGCCGTTCGGGCCCGAAGAGTTGCAGATCAGCGGCTTGCGTTCGGCCGCGGGCTTGCCGGCCAAGGCGCCGCGCATGTCGTCGAGCATCACTTTCGATTCGGCGAAATAGGAATGAGCGTAGGGGTCGGTCGCGCGTTCGGTGGCGTCGACGATTTCCGTTCTGGCAAGATCTTTTGCAACCGACGCGCTCAACCCTTCGCCCACGCGTGGGCGGGCGCCGTGAATGGACGTCGAGGCCGACATCGCGACGTCGAATCTCGATGTGTAGACCGTTAGGCGCTTTACTTGGGGAACGGCCTTTTGGGCGAGCTGCAGGAAGGCCGTGGTGTCGATGTCGGGCGCCGCCAGAACGACGTAGCGCAGCGCCGGCGCCTCGCCTTCGGTGATCGCGCGCAGGGCGACGCGCGCGCCCATGCTGTGTGCGATGAGGTCGATCGTGGGCGTGCCGGCGCCGTCGTTGCGCGACAGATCGGCCAAGAGTTGACTGAGTGCGGGGGCCGCCAGCTCCGCGGCTTCGGTATCGTTGACGTAGTCGTTGAAGCGGGCGGCGGCGGAGAAGCTGAACAGGATGGGCACGCCTTCGAACTTCAGGTCGAGCGCGAGTTGGGCCATGCGCTTCACGCCGAACGCGAAGCTGGTGTTGAAGCCATGCACGAAGATCAGGGCGCAACGGCACGGTGTGTTCAAAATCGATTGTCGCAGCGTCGCGAAATTCGTGCCGCAGTCGAAGGTCACCGGCGTCGTGACCGTCGTTGCCGATTTCTCGTCCGCGTCCGGCGGCATGACGGCGACGGTCGCGGAACCGCAGGTGACCTTGCCGTTCTCGGCCATGCCAAAGCCAAGGCGCAACACTTCCGCTTCGTTCAGCGCCGGCTCCCAGCAGCGTTTGCTGAGCAGTTCCTCCTTCGATCCCGGCGCCCCGGATGCGGGCGCATCGGTGCAGCGGGTGGTGGCGAAGAAGACCGATTTCGGTTTTGCCAAATCGCTGGCACTTGCCTGAACGGCACGGATGGCGCCGCCGGTGTCGAAATCCTTCGGCGCGGCACAGCTCGCGAGGACGAGCGTGCCCACGACGGCCATGGCAACGCGGATCGACTTCGGCACGGGTGCACCTCCGCCGGTTTTGCCGGCGCGCGCGAGGATAGCTCATTGTGGGCTAAGGGAATGTCTCTGTTTGGCCACGAATGTTCGCGGTGGTCGCGAGCGATGAATGGTTTCCCGCTCGCAATTGCGTGGTTTTCGGCGTGCGCAGCGAGGCGCGTTCGGGCGGAACCAAATGCGAGGCGCGATAACGGCATAATTTCCGCTGCCGCGCGCAAGGCGTGGCTACTTCCCCTTCATCCAATCCGCTTGGCGGGTGGCGAAGCCGGTGACGGTGCGCACGACCCATCTTGGGTTTACTTGGGCCCAAGCGGCGGCGAGTTGGTTGGGGAGGCCGGGGACTAGGATCGTGCGGCCTGACATGGTGGCTTTGTAGGCTTGTTTGGCGACCGATTTCGGGTCGGAGATCAGGAGCGAGGGCGTCCATTTTGCCGTGTCGGATTTCGCTTTGATGCCGGCCACCATGTTCGTGTCGGTGAGGCCAGGGCAAAGGGCCGTGACTTTGACGCCGGTGCCGCGCAGTTCTTCGGAGAGCGCTTCCGTGAGCGAGAGGACATAGGCTTTCGTCGCGGCGTAGACCGCCATCGAGGGGATGGGTTGAAACCCCGCGAGCGAGGCGACGTTCAAGATGCGGCCGAACCTGCGGTCGATCATGGGCGGCAGCAGCAGCGAGGTAAAAGCCGTGAGGCTTGCGATGTTGAGCGCGATCATGTGTTGGTAGGTTTCGGCTTCGACGTCTGCGAACGGGCCGACGTCGATGACACCGGCGTTGTTGACGAGGATGTCGATTTCGATGCCGTGCTTGGGGAGATGCGCGACAACGTTTGCGGCGCCATCGCTTTCGGCCAGATCTTGGGCGATGACGACGGCGTCGGTGTCGTGGGCGGCGTTGAGTTCGCCCGCGAGTGCGTCGAGTTTGTCTTTGCTGCGCGCGACAAGCACAAGGCTGTGGCCGTGGCTTGCGAATTCACGCGCGAGTTCGGCGCCGATGCCGGCGGAAGCGCCGGTGATGAGCACGCGGCCGAGCTTGCGCTCGCCCATCATCATGGGCTTTTTCGAGGTGGTCTTTTTCTTGGTGCGCGGCATCGCGGTCCAGCGGAAGCGCGGCGAGAGGACCACGCCTTTGTTGCGTGATCCTCTACCGGCGTACCAGTGAGAAGCTGGATTTAGGCTGCTTTGCGCGCGTCGCGAAGCGTCGACACGAGCTTCGTGATCGGCTTCAACGACTTGTTGCCGCTTTGGCCGACGATCTCGCTGACTTCGCGGAACTGCTGGATGCCGCGGCGGAACATGTCCGTCATGGCGTGCTGTTGGATCTTCACCGCTTCGGCGAAGGTTTCCGCTTCGATCGTTTCGCGCAGCGCCTCGAAGCTGCGGATGACGTTGTCTTGCACGTGCGAGACGATCGTCAACGCGACCTTGCGGCTTTCGTGGCCCATCGTGCCGCCTGCTTGGCGGAACGCATCGCCGGCTTCGCGCAAGCCGTCTTGGACGCGCGTTACGATCGGGGCGGCTTGCTTGAGGCCGAGGGCTTCGAACGCGCCGCTTGTCTTGGGTTGGGCCTTTGTGCGGGCCGATGTCTTCTTTGCTTTTGCCATGTTCAGTCTCCGTTTCTCACTGGTTGCTGCTGGTTAGGCCGCTTTGGATTTGGCGGCATTCGCCTCAGCCGATTTCACATGCGTGATAATCAACTGGGTGATCTTGGGTAATTGCTTCTTCGGCAGGTCGTGGGCCATGCCGTCAATAATCTCAAGTTGAGCGCCTTTGATGTTGCGGGCGGAATCTTTGCCGCCTTCAACAGAGGCAAGCGGGTCCTGCGCGCCATGAATGACGAGCGTGGGCGCCGTTACATTTTTCAAGTGGGGGCGCAGATCGCCGGTTGCAATGATTGCGGCAAGCTGTCGCCGCACGCCGGACGGATAGTAGCTGCGGTCGAAGCCCTGCGTGATCTTCGCCTTGAGTTCGGCGTGATCGTCGTCGGGATCGTTGGTGCGGATGAGGCTGTACATCTCGATGGCGCGTGCGATTAATTCGTCGCGCGAGTTGCCTTTCGGGCGGCTCAAAAAGAGTGCGCTGGCGATGCGGGTCGACGGACCGGGCAGCCGCGGGTTCAACGTGCCCGACATGATCGATGTCAAGGAGGCGACGCGCTCCGGTCTAGTGCCCGACATCAATTGCGAAATCATGCCGCCCATCGAGACGCCGACGAGGTGGGCTTTCTTGATCTGTAGCGCATCCATGAGGCCAACCGTATCGGCGACCATGTCGTGCAGCGTGTAGGGGGCGAGGCCCTTGATCCCGACGAAGCGGGCCGCGACGTGAGCGATGGGGTGGGGCGCGCGCTTGCCGTGCACTTTCGACGTCAGGCCGATGTCGCGATTGTCGAAGCGCACGACGCGAAAGCCCGCTTCGACGAACGACTTGATCATCGCGTCGGGCCAGAACGTCATCTGAGCCGCAAGTCCCATGATGAGTAGAACCACCGGCCCGTTTTTGGGGCCGAAGTCTTCGTACTCGATCGTCAGGTGGTTGGCTTGGACTTGCGGCATGGCGGTTGTCGTTATTCCGCCGCCGAAACGATGGTGAGCTTCGGCTTGCGTTTTGCCGGGCGGCGCTTTTTAGGCGCCGGGGCTGCGACGGCGGCAACGGCGACAGGCTCAGCCTTAGGTGCCGGCACCGGCTTTTTCATCGCCGCGGCTTTCAGCTCTTCGAACGATTCCTGGATGTATTCGGCATAGACTTCAGGATCGGGAATGATGCTGCGGTCCGACGTGAAGGAAATCGTGATGCGGCCGCAATAGCTGAACACGGGATGGATGATGCCCATGCCTTCGAAGACCGGACCCAAGCCATACTGCGTGACCAGGCGCGCGCCGTTCATATAGAGCGGGACCGGGGGGCCGGGGATGTTCGTGATCACCGTGTTGAACATCGGCGCGATGCGGTTGGCCATGCCCAGGCGCACATAAAGACGCGCGGCGAGGCCGGTCAACGTCGAGGGCATGAAGCTCGAGTAGTCCGCCATCTGACGCGCGCCGGCGGCGTTTGTCAGGGCTTTCGACGCTTGCGCTTCTTCGTGGACGAATTGCAGGCGGCCGAACGGATCGGCGATGTGAGTGCCGATGGGAATCGTCATGGCGCTGACTTGGTTGCCGAGCGTGTTCTTCTCGCCGGGCTGGCGGACGGAAATCGGCGCCATGCAGACCAGCGACTCGCGCGGCAGTTCGTTGCGGCCCTTGAGGTATTTGCGCATCGCGCCGCCGACGACGGCGACGACGACGTCGTTCACCGTGGCGCCTTCACAGCGCAAGCGGATGTCTTTGATTTCGGCGAGCGAGAAATCGCGGCCGTCGACGACGCGATGCGTCGACACGGAGCCGTTGAAGCGCGTGCGCGGCACCTTGCCAAACGTCGTGTGCAGCTTGCCGCGGGCGAGGCCGCCGATCATGCGCGCGATGCCGGGCACGGACTTCGCAACCGTGCGCGCCAAACGCAACGGCGTCATGGCGGTGTTGACTTGAGCGCGGGCGAGAAGCTCGACCGAGGTCGGGGTACGTTCCGGGATCCAGGGGCGGTCGGGGCCCGCGATCACGCCGGCGGGATCAAGGCTGTGCACCGCGTTGGCGATGTCGACGCCCGAGACGCCGTCGATGGCGGCGTGATGGATTTTGGATACGATCGCGTACGAACCCTTGGGCACGCCGGGAACGTTGTTCAGGCCTTCGATGACCGTGAATTCCCATAAGGGCTTCGACAGATCGACGGGGCGCGAATGAAGACGCGCGGCTTGGATGCAGAGCTGGCGCCAGTCGCCGGGCTGCGGCAACGCGATGTGGCGTACGTGATATTCGAGATCGAAGTCCGGATCATCGATCCAATAGGGATAGTCGAGGCTGAGCGGCACGTTCGCGAGCTTGCGGCGAAAGCTCTTGGCGAGATGCAGGCGCGATTCGATGAACGTCAGAATGTCTTTGAAGCGCACGAACGAATTCGGCGCGGTCGAGGGATCGTAAATCGCGATCGAGCCGATATGCATCGGCGTGCGGGGCGTTTCCAGATAGAGGAAAGCCGAATCCATCCCTGAAAGCTGTTCCATATTTTTCGTCCCTTGGTGTCTGCCGGTCTGTTGCCGTTTTGACTCTTGCCCGAGAAATAATCACGCACTGCCCGGGATTTACGCTATCGCGACGGTGATTCCGCACCGCAACGGATCATTTCGCAGGTGCATATAAGAAAATGGAGTTAGGGGCAATGGTGCAGTGCACAAAAATATTTGTGACGGCCCGTCACGGCTTAATTACAGCCAAAAATACTCTGAAATTCATACTGTTAGCTGACTAGAGTCGAGCCTGCGACAAACCGCGCAAGATTACTTGCGGGCCAAAAGCCCCTCAAGAAAGACGTCGAGGGTCTGGCGATGTGCTTCCGAGGCATGGCTGGTGTCGCCTGTTTTTGCCCATGAAATGGCAATCGCGTTCCAGGCGGCAACGAGCGCTAATCCGGCCGTTTCCGGGGTTATTCGGTTCGAAAACTCTTCGGATTTTTGGCCGTCGCGAATGATCGAAGCCACAACACCGAGCAGGCCTGGCGAAACCTCGTTGAACGATGCGCCCGATGCCGGTTGCGACAGAAACTCAAGCACGATTTGGCGCATGAGATGGCTGTGGGTGCCCCATTCAGCCAGGTAAATTTGCAGCAGCTTCTTCAGGCGCTCGGCGGCCTGGGCCTCGATCAACGCCAACTGCTCGACGATCTTGCCGGCAACCTCTTCGTTGAAGGCCAAAACCAATGCGGATTTGTTAGAAAAATGTAAGAAAAACGTAGCGTTCGCAACGTCGGCGGCGACACAGATGTCTTCGATCCGAACCTGATCATACGGGGTGTCGGCCATGAGCTGCATGGCGGCCTCGAGGATGCGCCGCCGGGTGTCGCGTTTCTTGCGTTCGCGGCGCGAGATCGTCGGGTAGTCGGCGGGCCCATAGCTATCAGGCATTAACTTTATCCCTCGCAAGCGCACAGGTTGCATACCATATCTATCATTAGAGCCAACTCTATGATGAGATATTTGGAGGGCGCAAGTGCTTGATTTTACACTGTACATTCCGTCAGCCGGGCTTGTGGAAAACACACAATCGCCCTTAGCGTTGAGGGTGCGAGTTTTGCGAATCGACTCTTTACGAGCGGGGACTCCAGTATGGCCGTTGTAGACGCTGCGTCTGTTGGCGTTCGGAATATCCGAGCACCCTCTCTTGCCTTAGCGTTGACGGAGGGCGGCCGGGCTCTGGCGGAACTCGTCAGCCTGCAAGGCGCTTCGCCGCTGCTGCAATTCGCGCCCAGCGGCGATGGTCACCCGGTTATGGTTCTGCCCGGTTTTCTGGCAGGCGGAGGCACGACGGGTCCGTTGCGCCGGTTCCTGCAAAGCAAGGGTTACGAGACGTTTTGCTGGGGCCTCGGGCGCAATCTCGGGCCGCATGCGATTGGGCCCGAAGGCGAGTTGCTGGCGCAACGGCTTGAGTCGATTCACCGGAAGATGAAGCGCAAGGTGACGCTGGTGGGCTGGAGCCTCGGCGGGATCATGTCGCGCGAGTTGGCCAAGAAGTATCCAAAACTGGTGCGCCAGGTCGTGACGTTGGGCTCGCCGTTCGCGGGGCATCCGCGCGCCAATCACGCGTGGCGCATTTATCAGGGCGTGACCGGGCAAGATATCGATCCCGTGGCGATGCAAGACGTGTTCGACAACTTGGCTGAGCCGCCGCCGGGGATTCCTTCGACGGCGATTTTCACCAAGGGCGACGGCGTGGTGTCGTGGCGCAGCTGCATCGAGAAGCGCTCGGCTCTGACCGATAATATCGAAGTCTATGCGAGCCATTGCGGTTTGGGCGTCAATCCGTCGGTGTTCTTCGCGCTCGCCGACCGGCTGGCATTGCCCGAACGCGAGTGGCGGCCGTTCGACCGCACCTCGGCCACGTGGCGGCGCTTTGTGTATCCGTCGAGCGGGCATTTGCACTAGCACTAGGTCGGCGCTTTCGCCCCGATCGATTGAGCGCATTGGGGGCGTTTATGTTTCGAATTTTTATAGGGCTGTTGGCGATCGTGCTCGTGCTTGCGGGCGTCGTCGTCGGGCGCACCCTGATGGTGCCCGTCAATTCGCCGCCGATCACGTCAGAGCACGCTGCGACGCCGTCGACGTTTGATGCGGCGGTTGTTGCCGCGCATCTGAGCGAGGCCGTCAAGTTTCGCACCATTTCGTGGCAGGAGGGCGCCGATGCTGCCGATGAGGCGGCGTCGCAAGCAGCGTTCGTGGCGTTTCGCGATTGGATCGCTGCGACCTATCCGCAGTTTGCGAACACCGCGACGCGCGAGATCGTCGGCGACTACAGTTTGTTGTTTACATGGGCGGGGTCGGATCCCGCGTTGAAGCCGATCCTTTTGATGTCGCACATGGACGTGGTTCCGATCGCGCCGGGCAGCGAGAAAAATTGGACGCACGACCCGTTTGCGGGCGAGATCGCCGACGGCTTTGTGTGGGGGCGCGGCACGCTTGATACCAAAGGCGGCATCGTGGGCATGCTCGATGCGGCGGAGGCGTTGATCGCCTCGGGCTTCAAGCCCAAGCGCACGATTCTATTCGCGTTCGGCCACGACGAAGAAAAAGGCGGCGCGAACGGCAACGCAAAAATCTCAGCTCTGCTGGCCGCGCGCAACGTCAAGCTCGAGTTCGTCGACGACGAAGGCGGCGTGATCACCAATGGGGTTTTGCCGGGCATTACGGCGCCGGTGGCGTTGGTTGGAATAGCCGAAAAAGGCTTCGTCTCGATCGAACTCACGGCGCACAGTCAGGGTGGCCATTCTTCATTGCCGGTGCCGGTCGCGGAAACGGCGATCGGGCGTTTGGCGCGCGCGATCATGCGGGTGGGCGACGCGCCGTTCGAAAGCAAGATCGACGGCATTGCGCGCGATCAGTTGTCGAGCTTGATGCCGGCGATGCCGTTCGAGCGGCGACTGCTGATCGCCAATCTTTGGTTGTTCGAGCCGCTGGTCGTGCGTGCGATGAACGCGTCGCCGGCGGGCGGCGCGAGTTTGCACACGACGATCGCGCCTACGATCATTAGCGGTGGCAACAAGGAAAACGTTCTGCCGCCGGATGCCAAGGTTACGATCAATTTCCGGATCCATCCGCGCGACACGATCGACAGCGTCGTGGCGCATGTGCGCCAAGCGGTCGACGACGATCAAGTTGACGTCAACGTGTCCAACAAAGGGCGCGCGCCGTCGCCCGTGTCGAATGTCGATGGACCGCAATACGCGCTGATCAGGCGGACGTTGAACAAGATCATGCCGGGCGTGATCGTGGTGCCGAACCTCGTCGTCGCCGGCACGGATTCGCGTTACTATCAGCGGCTGACCGACAATGTGTTTCGCATGGTTCCCGCCGTCATGGGGCCCGACGATCTGAAAGGTTTCCACGGCACGAACGAGCGCATGCCGGTCGCGAGCATGGGCCTGATTGCGCAATTCTATTCCACGCTGATCTCGTCGCTCGACGAACTTGAGCCGGGCGCGAACTGATCGCTCGCGCCCGGATTGCGGTTGACTACCAGACGCGGACGCGGTCTTCCGGTTTGAGGTAGTATTTCTCGGTCGGTTTTACGTCGAAGGAGTCGTACCAGGCGTCGATGTTGCGGGTCGCACCGATGGCGCGGAATTTGCGCGGGGAGTGCGGGTCGGATGCGACTTGCGTGCGGACCGCGTCGTCGCGCGCTTTGCCGCGCCAGGCTTGACCGTAGGCGAGCAGCAGGCGCTGGTCGCCCGTGAGGCCATCGATCACCGGCGCGGGTTTGCCGCCGAGCGAGGCGTGATAGGCGTCCATCGCGACCAGCAGACCGCCGAGATCGGCGATGTTTTCGCCCAAGGTCAGCTTGCCGTTGATGCGCGT
>JAIOQG010000275.1 GCA_021413465.1 Alphaproteobacteria bacterium
CCTTCCGGCGGCTTCTTCGGCGCCGACGGTGCCGTCACCACGCCGGGCGTCACGTGCGGCGAATGTCCGAGTTCGCGCAGCGACACCGTTTTGCTGCGATTGCGATCGCACAATTCGAACATCGTGCGCCAACCGGCCGCGAACTCTTGGAAGTCGACGTGCCCGTCCCCATTCCAATCGGTCACCGGCGAAGCGCCGACATTTTCCTCGCGCAATGCGTCGTTCAGCGGCCCCACCTCGGAATTGCTCAACTCGCCATCGCCGCTCTTGTCCCACTTCGTCAGCTCGGTCTTGAGCCCCGCATCCATCGCGTCGCGCGTCAGTTCTTGATCGTCCGGTCCGAACAAAGGCTGCAACCGCGCGCAGTCGGTCGTGAGCTTCCCGACCGGCCGGGCACTCACCTCACGCTCCGGCTTGTCGCTGCCGAAATAAGAGCAGCCCGCAACAACCGGCAGAACAAGACACAATGCAATCGCTTGGAGTTTCATGCGCATTAGAGGTTATTTCGCCCTGGTTCTTTGTCCCTACATCATTGCCGTTCGTTCGGAAATTCTCAAGGCGGGGTTGGCTGCGCCCCTGTCGGAGCCGCCGCCGATTGCAGCGCCACCTGCAGATAGGCCGCCGCCCGCGCCCGCGCATTCTCGCGGATATCCATGTGGAACAGCGGGTAGTCGAGGCCGTGATAGTTTTTACCACCCATATCCATCCCGTCGAACGGCCCGCCCGTTTGGTCGGCAACGATCAGCAAGCCGTCTTTGCATTCGGCCCAGCTATGAGCCGGAACGGGCGCCTTGAGGGGCTCGAACGTCACCCCTTGCGGGCTGTCGTCGCCCCACACCTTAACCGAAAACTTGCCGCTGGGCGGCACGCCGCCTTTGTGCTGGGACGCCGGCGCCCGCTCACCATCCCGCTTCCAGTTCAACGGATTAACGCAAACAAGAGTCCCCACCATCTCGGGCGGCGGCTTGCCGCCTTCCCCGAACGTCGCCCAATGCACGATGCATCCCGTCTCGGTTTCGCTCTTGCACACATGCACGCTCTTCAGCGCGTCGGCCTTGGCATTCGTCACGTCGCTGCCGATCAGATAGGCCGCAACCATCCGCCCGGCCACCGCCGTGCCGTCGACGTGGTCCTTGATCAAACGGAACGCATGCGACGTGCCCTGACTGTGGCTTGCAATGATAAAGGGCCGCCCCTGATTTTCGTGATCGAGGAAATACTGAAACGCCCGCTCGACATCGGCATAGGCAAAATCCATCGACTTCTCGGCGATGTCGGGCGGTGCCGACAAATAACGAAAGATCGAAGCCTCGCGATAGCGCGGCGCATACACATTGCAGCAGCTGTTGAAGGCGCTCGCCTGGTTCGCCATCATCCACTTCGTGTTTTCTTCCGTCCGGCTGTTGGCGTTGAGCGGCGAGTTCCACTCGCTGCCGTTCAAGAACCCGGTCGGATGCACGAAGAAGACATCCACGGCCCGCGCACCCGGCGCGCTCTCGCCCCCCGCCGGAACGAAAGTGGCATAGCTGTCTTGACCGGGCCGCGCCGCCCAAGCCTCGCCTTGCGCGTAATCGGGCGCCGGTGCTTTCAGGGCTGGGTCCCAACCGTGTGACGGCTTCGTCAGCCAGACAACAATGTTGGTCGTATTGCCGGTAAAATGGACCACGGCACCTGCCGCCAACAACAAAACAACGATCAACCCCAATGCCTTCAGAATCCGTCCCATTGCTCGCCCTTATTGCTGATGCGGGCAATCCTATCGGCTCGCACCCGGTCAAACAACACGTTCATGAAAGCGCCGCGCCTCGCCAAAGGCGAAGCACCAGTCCCGCACCATCGCCTGACGCACACGGCTCATCTCTCATCGAACTATGAAATTCGATCCCACCCTCCGCCGTGCGCACGTTGGCTACAGCCACCTTGCGGGCAGTCTTGGCTCGGCCCGCCTCGACCGCATCGTCGAACGAGGCAGGGCCAAACGCGAAAAAAACACACGCATCGAAGCGTTCGCGCCGTCGGGCGAAAAAGCGCTCAGCGCGCATTTCGCCTTCAGCCCGACTTGAGCATTCATACCACCGCCACCTCCTCCTGTGCCGGTGCCAGCGCCTGCCGCCGTTTGCGCCAGTCGCCGATGAACAACAAGATCGGCGCCGCGATGAACACCGACGAACTCGCCGCCACGATGATGCCGAACACCATCGGTACAGCGAAACTCTCGACCGCGCTGCCGCCCCAAATCGCCATCGGCAACAGAGCGATCAACGCCGTGACCGAAGTATAGAGACTGCGCGCCAAGGTTTCGTTGATACTACGGTCGATCAACTCCCTTAGTCCCATGCTCTTATACAGCCGCATGTTCTCGCGCATGCGGTCGTAGACGACGACCTTGTCGTTCACCGAATAGCCGATCAACGTCAGCAGCGCTGCGATCGCCGTCAGATTGAACTCGATACCGGTCAAGGCAAAGAACCCGACGGTCTTCGTCACGTCGAGAACCAAGGTCGCGATCGCACCCACCGCGAAGGGCCACTCGAAACGCACCCAGATATAGGCAAGCATCGCAAGACTCGCGAACACCACGGCCAGAATACCGGTCTCCGCCAATTCGCCGCTCACCTTCGGTCCCACGACCTCGGTGCGCTCGATTTTGGAGCCTGGCGCGATCTCGGCGATTTTGGCGCGGATCTGATCGACCGCGGCACGTTGCGCGGCTTCCGCCCCAGGCTGCCGCTCGGCCCGCACCAGCACGTTCGACGGGCTGCCGAATTCCTGCAGCGCAACGTCGCCAAGTCCAAGACGGTTGAGCCCCGAACGAAACGCGGCGAGATCGGCGGGCCCGCGCGTCACCACCTCAAGCTGAATGCCGCCTTTAAAGTCCACGCCGTAGTTCAAGCCCGGCATGAAGAACAAAGCGATCGAAGCCAGCGACAGAAACGCCGAAAACGCCAAGCCGAAAAAGCGCGCCCGCATAAACTCGATCGAGGTGCCGTCCGGGATCAACTTCATGCGGAACAACGGTTCGATCTCAAGCACCTTGAGGCGCCAGCGCCGCACGATCGCCGACATCATCACCCGCACCACGGTCACCGCCGTGAACATTGAAATGATGATCCCAATCGCCATTGTAATGGCAAACCCGCGCACCGATCCGGTACCAAACATGAAAAGCAGCGCCGTCGCGATCAGCGCCGTCACGTTCGAATCGACGATGGTCGCGAACGCGCGCTTGAAACCGGCGTCGAGCGCCGCAACCGCACTAAGGCCTTTGCGCGTTTCCTCGCGTATGCGCTCGTTGATCAAAACGTTGGCGTCGACCGCAAGCCCGATACCGAGGATAATGCCCGCGATCCCCGGCAAGGTCAGCGTCGCGCCCAACACGCTCAACACCCCAAACGTCAAAACGACGTTCAGTGCCAGCGCGAAATTCGCGATCAACCCCCAGCGCCCATAGAGCACAAAGATGAAGGCGAACACCGCCGCAAAACCCAGAAGCCCGGTGGTGAGCCCCTTATCGATGGCGTCTTGGCCGAGATCGGCGCCCACGGTGCGCTCTTCGATAACGGTTAATGGCGCCGGCAATGCACCGGCGCGCAGCAAGGCGGCCAAATCCGAGGCGCTCTCCGTTGTGAAGCTACCGCTGATCTGCCCGCTGCCGCCGATGATCGGCGTCTGAATGACGGGCGCCGTCAGCACTTTGCCGTCGAGCACGATCGCAAACGGCTTGCCCACATGCTCGGTCGTAATTTTCCCGAACTGCCGCGATCCCGGGCCGTCGAGCCTAAAGGTCACCACCGGCTCGTTCGTCATCTGATCGAAGCCGAGCCCGGCATCGCTCAACCGCTCGCCCGACAGCATCACGCGATCCTCGATCGCGTAGCGCTCGCCCTCTTGTTTGCCTTGCATGATCGTAACACCGGGCGGCGCCACCGCGGCGGGATCCATATCGCGCACCATGTGAAAGCTAAGCTTCGCCGTGCTGCCGATGATTTCTTTGATACGTTGCGGATCCTGCACGCCCGGCAACTGCACCAAGATACGGTCGCTACCCACGCGCTGCAGCGTAG
Source organism: Alphaproteobacteria bacterium (assembly GCA_021413465.1). Classification (GTDB taxonomy): domain Bacteria; phylum Pseudomonadota; class Alphaproteobacteria; order Micropepsales; family Micropepsaceae; genus SZUA-430. The sequence continues at coordinate 4,065 of JAIOQG010000275.1, forward strand.
GCTCCGCCAACCCCGTCTCGTCGATGCGAAGCCGGATGATCTCAAGGCTCTGTTCGGCCGCCGCAGTCACGCGCGCATTGACCCCGGATGAGGACAACGTCACCCGAAGTTC
>JAIOQG010000277.1 GCA_021413465.1 Alphaproteobacteria bacterium
AGGACCAGGCCGCCGAGGTTGAAGGCCTGTCCGATCGGCACGTTGCGCGCCTTGGCCTCGGCCGGCGAATAGAAATAGGTCATGCGATCGCCAAGCGCCAGGAACACCAGCACGGTGGCCGTGGTCACGAGACCGAGGGCACTGAACAGAAACAGCGAGCGGCGTTGGCGGCGGGTCATGGCGTGCGAGACTATAGAGCGCGCCGGGACAACGGCAAGGATCAGCGCTGCGTTCGGGTGAAGATTGCGGCGAAAAACCCGTCCGTGCCGTCATGGGCGGGGGTGAAACGCTTGGCGGTGGAAACACTCCAACCCGGATGGCGCGCAAGGAAGGCGTCGATCTGGCCGCTGGATTCCGACGGCAAGACGGAGCACACGACATAGACGATGCGCCCCTGCGGCGCGGTGAGCACGGCGGCACGGTCGAGCAATTGCGCTTGCGCGGCGCGGAAGGTTTTGAGGCGCGCCGGATCGAGCGTCCATTTCGCTTCCGGATTGCGGCGCCAGGTGCCGGTGCCGGAGCACGGCGCATCGACGAAAACGATATCGGCGCCCTCGCCCACCGAGGCTTTGATCGCCTCGCCATAGGGATCGCCGGCGATCTGCACGATGGAGGCGCCGGCGCGATCGAGGCGCGGTTCCATTTTCAGCATGCGCACCGGTTCGATGTCGCACGCAAAGATGCGGCCGCGATTGGCCATGGCGGCGGCGAGCGCCAAGGACTTGCCGCCAGCACCCGCCGCGAGATCGATGACGGTGTCGCCGGGCTTGGCGTTCGCCAACACGACCGAGAGCTGGGAGGCTTCGTCCTGGATCTCGATGCGGCCGTCGCGGTAGGCCGTGAGCATGGTGACTTTCGTGTCGCCGGCCCCGGCCAAGCGGATGCCGAGCGGCGCCTGCGTGCAGGCGACCGGCGCGAGGCCTTCGCGTTCGAGTTCTTCCAAAATGTTGGCGCGTTCGGCTTTGAGCGCGTTGACGCGCAGGTCGAGCGGCGCGCGCGTGTTGAGGCCCGCGATTTCTTGGTCGAGGTTCGCACCGAACGCTGCGACGAACTCATCGTGCAGCCAGGCGGGATAGTTCAACTTGATCCAGGGTTGACCCTGCGGCGGCGTGCGCGGTTCGGACAAGGCGCTGCGCTCGTGGGGCGTCAGCGCGCCCAGCGCGTGGGTGCCGTCCGTACACAGAGCATCAATACGATCGACGTCGAGCGCGTCGACGGCTACGAGCGAGCCGATGATCAAGGCGCGCGGCGTGTCGCTGTCCAGCACGAAGGCGCATTCGTTGCGCCGGCGCAGGACGGTGTACACACGCTCGGCGATAGCGGCGCGGTCTTTCGAACCCGCAAAGCGATGAGCCTTGCCCCAGCCGGAGATGGTGCGATCGGCCGCGGCTTTCATCGCCACGACCTCGGTCAGTATTTCAGCCGCCGCCGCAAGCCGTGCGCCGGGCGTCATCCCCCCGACATCGGGTAGTTGGGCGACTCGCGGGTGACCAGGATCGAGTGCGGGTGGCTTTCGCGTAAGCCGGCGTTCGAGATGCGCACGAATTTCGCGTTCTTCTGGAAGTCGGCGATGGTTTTGGATCCCGTATAGCCCATCGACGCGCGCAAGCCGCCGACGAGTTGGTGGACGACGCTTGAGATCGGGCCTTTGTAGGGCACCTGACCTTCGACGCCTTCGGGCACGAGTTTCAGCGTGTCGTTCACTTCGGCTTGGAAGTAGCGATCGGCCGAGCCGCGCGCCATGGCGCCGAGCGAGCCCATGCCGCGATAGGATTTGTAAGAGCGGCCCTGATAGAGAAAAACTTCGCCCGGGCTTTCGTCGGTGCCGGCGAACAGCGAGCCCAGCATGGCGCAGCTGGCGCCCGCCGCCACGGCTTTCGCGAAGTCGCCTGAGAACTTGATGCCGCCGTCGGCGATCACCGGGACGCCGTGCGGCCGCATCGCTTCCGCCACGTCCATGATCGCGGTCAGCTGCGGCACGCCGACGCCCGCCACCATGCGTGTGGTGCAGATCGAGCCCGGGCC
>JAIOQG010000278.1 GCA_021413465.1 Alphaproteobacteria bacterium
TTTGCTTGCATTAAGTTCGCCGGCCAGTGCGGGGCGGTTCACCGCCTGGTATTTTGGGGTGGATGGGGGCGCTAGCTGGGCAGAGGATTTGGACGTCTCGGTATACGGGACGCCCCTTCCTCTGCCAGTGGGCTCGTCCGGCATCGATTTCGATATGGGTTGGGCGGCCTTCGTTTCCGGCGGCTACTCGTTCGATAACAATTGGCGTGTCGAACTTGAAGGCGGCTATCGCCACAACGACATCGACACGGTGACACCACCGGCCTTGCCCGCGGTCTCGCTCACAGGCGATGTGGCGCAATACACCCTCATGGCCAACGTGCTCTACGACTTCGCCTCGTCGAGCGGCGCAATGCTGTCGATCGGTGCCGGCGTCGGTGCAGACTATTCACGCGCGAGAACGGCGGCGATCGCCCCGCTCCTCACTCCATTCGACGGCGACGACGTTTCACTCGCTTTCCAAGCCCTCGTCGGCGCGAGCTATCCGCTCACGAGCTGGATGGATCTCACGCTGAACTACCGCTACCTCTACGTCACCGACGTGAAACTCTCCGACGAAAATTCGATTACGCCTGCCGTCGCGCACGTAGATTCCAACGGTGGCGCACAAGATCACACGGTAACGATGGGACTTCGCTTTGGCGGCCGCGCCCCCGACCGGCCTGTCGCCGTCGCCAAGGCAGCACCGCCGCCACCGCCGCCCCCACCACCGGCTGCACGGCAATACGTCGTCTATTTCGGCTTCAACAAATGTTCGATCACAGCCGAAGCCGATAACGTTCTGAGCGAAGCCGCAGCCGCCACCAGACAGCTTGGCAGCGTGACCGTCAAAATCGTCGGCCACACCGACACCGTCGGCTCCAAAGGCGCGAACCAAATCTTGTCCGAGTGCCGCGCCGAAAGCGCCAAGTCGAACTTGATCGCCAAAGGTGTCCCGGGGAACACAATTTACGCCTCCGGCCGCGGCGAAACGCAGTTGTTCGTCGACACGGCGAATGGCGTCAAAGAACCGCAAAACCGGCGCGCGACGGTCGATCTCAATTAAGCGGCCGCACCATCGGAAAAATTCAGGGGTGGGACGAAAGTTCCACCCCTTTTCGCGTTGCGGTTGTTTTGTGCGGCTTTCGCCCCCCGAATAGACAAATTCCTGCCAAATCGAACATTCTCGCCCCACGCCAACCGTGCAATTATGTGCACCTGGATCGTCTGGGTTGTTGGGGAATTCGAGATGCTCTCGCGTCTAGGCGCAGCGCTTCTGCTTTTGACGGTGTTGGGCCTCGCCCTCGCCTATTTCACGGGCTTCGGCTTTTCGATCCCAATCGAAAAGGCCGTGCAGGCGGACCTGCGCGCCGCCGCGTCGCCTGTGCTCATCAATCAGAAAATTCTGGCTGCCCTCGAGCGCGACGATATCGAAGAAGCCGACATGTATCTCGAGGTCGGCAAGTTCATGAACTACGAGATGCCGGCCGAAACCATGGCCAAGATGGATGATGCGCACGCGCTGTCGGCAACCGTAGTCCGCAACACCTGGCAATTCGGCGAAGGCTTTGTCACCGGACAAAGCGACTCCAATGCCGGCCTTGCAGGCGCCGTCAGCTCCGATCTCACTGTCGTCGGCGACGTGCGCGACATCGCGGCCGAAGGTACAAAATTCCTCACCGGCCAAGAATACAGCGAACTCATCTTAGGGCTATCCGTCGTCGGCATCGGCGTCACCGCCGCAACGGTCGCAACCGGCGGCGGCGGCATCGTCGCCAAGGTCGGCATCTCGCTTGTGAAGGCCGCCAAGCGGACGGGCAAACTGACCAAGGAATTCGCGCCGACGCTGACACGCCTCACCTCTGACGCCGTCAACATGCCCCTGTTGCGCGAAACCTTGCGTGCAACGGACCTCAGAGATTTGAAGCGCACCGAAGAGGTCTTCACCGCCTACGGCCGCAACGTGCGCGCCGCCGGGCTCGTGCCTGTCATGAGCAAATTAAGCGATCTCAACAGCGCAGTTGGCCCTTCGGAGACGATACGCCTCATGCGCTTCGTCAAAACATCGGAACACCTCGACGACGTCACAGCGATGACGAAGCGCTTCGGAATCAAATCGCGCGGCATCATGGAACTAACCGGCAAGGCCAGCCTCCGCGCCTTCAAGACGTCGTTCAGGTTGATCGAATGGGTCGCCGAAGGCATCTACGGCCTGATGATGTGGATCGGCGGCTTAATTCTCATGATGCTCATGCGCGGCATCCGCGTCTTCGGCCGCCCAAAGCGCGCATAAAAAAGCCGCCCCTTCTCGGCGAAGAGGCGGCTTAAATGCAAACGTCCGTATCGCGTTACGGCGTATAGAAATTATAGTTCAGCCGTGCCGTCACAGTATGCAGCGTCGACTCGATGTTGTTCTCCACATTGCCGCCCGTGAGCGCAATGCCTGTGTGATCTTGCTCGCCAAGATCGATGTAATTGTACTCAAGCCCAACCGAAACATGATCACCGATTTGGTGCTCGATACCTGCACCTGCGACCCAGCCTTGATGCGTCTCGTACCAATTGGATCGAAATGATCCGTATTGATCTTCGCGGTTGCATAGCCGCCCTTGAGGTAGAGCAAAGAGTCCATGGCGCTGTACCCAAGGCGAAGCGCGGCCGTTCCAAGCCACTGCATCTCTGAGCTGACCACTTCATCCGATCCGCCCGTATTAGGGTTCGATGACGTTTCGTCGAAGTCCAAACTGGACCCAGCCAATTCGATACCGAACACCCAATCGCTCATCTGAAAATTATAGCCGACCTGCGCACCGCCAAGCACGCCTTCGACGCTTTGGTTGATCGATTGTCCCGTTATAAAGTCTAGACTGGTCGCCGGTTCATTGTTCGAAACGTTAGTCCAATCAATGTCACCCGTCGCACCGCCAGCGTGCAGCCCGACATAAAATCCATTCCAATTTCCAGCCGATGCCGGCACCGCCAAAAGCGAAGCCACAACCAACCCGGAAGCCAACAAAGTACGATTGAGCATGAATGAAACCCCACTGTTACGAGCCCGAAAACGCAGCCCGTTGTGGGTCTTGCGTCGAATCATCATCGGAAAACCCTAACGGGGCATGCGTGTGGTCAACACCAAGGAGCGCGCGCAAACCGCACCCCGTCGCAACTTATCAACCGCGAATCACGAGATTCGCAGCAAAACGGTGCCCGCACCGCGCGAGCATGACTCAAATTTCACGATTTAACTGACATTCAGCGCGCACGCTCGATCAAGTGCGAAACGTGGGAAACGATATCTGAGGTTGCAAATCCCTCGCACGCATCGCCGATTGCAACCTCGCTCATTACCATGTCCGCGAACGGCGTCGCTGCAAAACGCCGGAATATCGAAACCCCGGACGTCTCCGCGAGCGCAAGCGACGCCGCGTTCCAACCCGCAACGGTGCCGGGCAAATAGACTTGAAACGAATTCGTTGAGGGTGGCGAAGGCGCGATCCGCACCCCCGGCAGCGCAGCCAGCGCCTTGGCGATCTCCTGCGCGCGCGCATGATAGGCCGGCATCTTCGGCAAATGATGTTTCAAACCATCCAATGCCGAAATCACCATCGGAAACGACGTCACCAATGCGCTGCCGTGGCGTCCCAACCAAACCTTTGCCTCAGCCACAAAAGTCGCCGATCCCGCCAGAACACAACCCGCGATACCGCCAAGGCCTTTGTAGAACGAGACATAAACGGAGTCCGCAATCGCCGCGATCTCCGCATACGGACGATCATAAGCTGGCCCGCACTCCCAAATCCGCGCGCCGTCGAGATGCAGCGGCACTTTGTGCGCCCGCGCCCAATCGCCGATCGCCGTCAGGTCGCCCCACGGCAAAACGCGATAACCCGCACGACGCAGCGGCAACTCAACCGTCACGACGCCCAAGCGTTCCGAAACTCTTTCAAGATCCGCCACTGTAAAAGGCGCGAAATCACCACCGAGCCTTACGGGCCGCAGATTGTGCAAGCGCTCGTAAGCCGCGGTCTCGTCGAAATCGATATGACTTTTGGGATGCAGCGCCACAAGCGGCGAGCCCGATCGCTCCGTCCACACCCGCAGCGCCGCTTGCTGCGCAATCACACCCTTGGGCGAAAACACCGCCGCTTCCTTGCCAAGCAAAGCCGCCACTTGCGTTTCCAAAGAGCGGATCAATTCTCCGTCGCCATACTCGTCGGGTGCCGCGTCGGCAAACGGCGATGCCGCAAGCTCGGTCAATATCTGCCGCACCGGCTTGCGCTTGTGCCCCGAAAGAAAAATGGTGCAGCGCCCAAACGCCTCGTTCCGGCGTTTCAACTCTTCGTCAGCCTTTGGCATTACTAGTTTACCAACTCCACCGCCAGCGCCGTCGCCTCGCCGCCGCCAATACACAGCGAAGCAATGCCCCGCTTCAGGCCGCGCCGCTTCAGCGCGTTGATCAGCGTCACCACGATACGCGCGCCCGACGCGCCGATCGGATGACCGAGCGCGCACGCCCCGCCGTTGACGTTCACCACATCATGCGCCAGCGACAGATCGCGCAACGCAATCATGGCAACAACGGCAAACGCCTCGTTGATCTCGTAAAGGTCGACATCCGATTTCGTCCACCCCGCGCGCTCGATGGCGCGCTCTATGGCTTTGACCGGTGCGGTGGTAAACCAGCGTGGCTCGGCCGCATTGCTCGCCTGCGCCACGATGCGCGCAATTGGCGACAGCCCGTGGTTCGACACCACATCGCCCCGCGTCAGCACCAATGCCGCCGCGCCGTCGGAGATGGATGATGAATTCGCCGCCGTCACCGTGCCGTCTTTCGCGAAGGCGGGTTTCAGTGTCGCCACTTTCGACGTATCGGCCTTGCGCGGCTGTTCATCGCTCGTGACCGCAACGTCGCCGCCTCTGCCGCGCACGGACACCGCCACAATCTCGTCCTCGAAACCACCATCCGCTTGCGCCCGCTGCGCCCGCAGCGTGGACTCAATCGCATAGGCGTCCTGCTCGGCCCGCGTAAACTGATAGTGCCGCGCGGCATCCTCGGCATAGGTGCCCATCAGACGGCCTTCATACGCATCCTCAAGCCCGTCCAGGAACATGTGATCCTTGACCTCGGCGTGACCGAGCCTCATGCCGCCGCGCGCCTTGGGCAGCAGATAGGGCGCATTCGTCATCGACTCCATGCCGCCCGCGACCACGATATCGGCACCGCCCTGCCCCAGCTGATCGGACGCCAACATCAAAGCCTTCATGCCCGAACCGCAAACTTTGTTGACCGTCGTGCACGGCACCGTGTTTGGCAACCCACCGTGGATCGAAGCCTGCCGCGCCGGTGCCTGCCCCAATCCCGCAGGCAACACGCAGCCCATATAGGCCTCATCAATCTGCTCGGGCTTCAACCCCGCGCGCGACACCGCGGCGCGAATAGCAGCAGCGCCCAGATGCGGCGCACTCAACCCCGACAACTCACCTTGAAACGCACCCATCGGCGTACGCGCCGCGCCGGCGATATAGATGGAACTCGATGCAGCCATGGGGTCCTCCCAAATTCTCTTTGAGCAGGCACTCTAACATGCCGGCGAGGACGTTTCGCAACCTGCCCGGCCGATTAGGCCGTCTCCTCGAACAGCTCCCGCCCGATCAGCATGCGCCGGATTTCGCTCGTACCCGCGCCGATTTCATAGAGCTTCGCGTCACGCAGCAAACGACCGGTCGGATAGTCATTGATGTAGCCGTTGCCGCCCAGCGTTTGGATCGCCTCAAGTGCCATCCACGTCGCAGTTTCGGACGCAAACAAAATCGCCGCCGCCGCGTCCTTGCGCGTGGTCTCGCCGCGATCGCAAGCTTTAGCCACTGTGTAGACGTAAGAACGCGCCGCGTTCATGCGCGTGTACATGTCCGCAAGCTTGCCTTGCATCAGCTGAAACGTGCCGATCGCTTGGCCGAATTGCTTGCGCTCGTGCACGTAAGGCAGAACGATGTCCATCGCATTGCGCATGATGCCGATCGGTCCGGCCGCCAACACTGCGCGTTCGTAGTCGAGCCCCGACATCAACACGCGCACGCCTTCGTTAACGCGACCTAGCACGTTTTCAACCGGCACTTCGCAATCTTGAAACACGAGCTCGCCCGTGTCCGAGCCGCGCATGCCCATCTTGTCGAGCTTCTGCGCCGTCGAAAATCCTTTCATGCCGCGCTCGACGATGAACGCCGTGATGCCGCGCGGCCCCGCATCGAGATCGGTCTTCGCGTAGACGACGACAACGTCCGCCGTCGGCCCGTTCGAGATCCACATTTTCGTGCCGTTGAGCACATAACGATCGCCGCGCTTGTCGGCGCGCGTGCGCATGCCCACGACATCCGAACCGGCGCCAGGCTCCGACATGGCAAGCGCACCCAAATGTTCGCCCGACACCAATTTGGGAAGATAATGCGCCTTCTGCGCATGATCGCCGTTGCGCTTGATCTGGTTGACGCAAAGATTGGAATGCGCGCCGTACGACAGGCCCACTGCCGCCGACCCTCGGCTGATCTCTTCGACGGCGACCACATGTTCGAGATAACCCAGCCCCGAACCGCCGAACTCTTCCTCGACCGTAATGCCGAGCAGGCCGAGTTCGCCCAGCTTCGGCCAAAGCTCGCGGGGGAATGTGTTCGTCTTGTCGATTTCGTCCGCACGCGGAGCGATTGCCGCCGCGGTGAAGCGTTCGACAGTGTCGCGCAGAGCATCCGCCGTCTCGCCCAGATCGAAGTTCAGCCCGCGGAAAGAGTTAGCAATCATCAGAGATCTTTATGGCTCATAACCTTCGACCGCATCCGACGCAGTGAACACACCGAACACGCCGGCCCCGGCACCGCCGCCGATCACCCACCAGCGCCCGCCGCTGACGCCCGACGCCGAACCCTGGCGCGCCGTCGGCAAAGGCAGCGCCTTCGCCCAAGTCTTCGTGGCAGGGTTGAACACGTCATGATTGCCGTAGGTCTTGAGCGGCGACCACGTCGCGCCACCCGCGACATGCAATTGCCCCTCGATGACACCCGCCGTCAGCGCCCCACGCGCGCCAGGCAGTGGCGGAAGCGCACTCCACACGCCGCTTGTCGGCTCGAACACCTCAAGCGCGTTCGAGACGCTGCCGTCGCTTTTGATGCCGCCAACCGCATAAATGCACTTACCGTCCGACGCCGCCGCAAGCCCACGCCGCGGCACGCCGAGCACGGCGCCGATCAACCATTTGTCCGTGGTCGGATTGTAAACAAGCGTGTGTTCCGCAGAAGGCCCCGAACCGCCGATCACGTAGACGAGCCCGTTCACGAACGCCATCGCATGTCCGGCACGCGCATACGGCATCGGGTTGCGCCGCGTCCACGATGCGTTTTGAATGTCGAACGCCCAGATATCCTTACGTGCCTCGCCGGGGGCATCCGCCGAAAATCCGCCGGCGATAAAGACAAAGTGATCCGACGCCGTCATGGCGAAATTCACGAGCCCTTTGGGCAGCGCCGGCATCGGCCGCCACGATTCCTTCGTCCCATCGAACACGTCGAACGCATTGGCCGGATCGCCGGCTGCGGATCCGCCACCGACATAGATCAGATCGCCCGACGTCGCCGATGCGAGGCCCGACCGCGCCGTCTCGAGACGCTCCGACACAGACCACCCGCCAGCCGACGCCGGCAACGCAACCGCAAGCCAAACCGCAAAGGCAAGAACTGTTTTCACCGCAGAAGAATCCACGTGGCCAATCCTAAAAACGAGAGAAACCCAACAACGTCAGTCACTGTCGTCACGAACACCGGCGACGACACCGCCGGATCGACACCCGCGCGCTCCAAACCCACCGGTACCAAGATACCCGCGACCGCCGCCGCAATCATATTGATCGTCATCGCCGAACCGATCACGAGCGCAAGCCACGGGTCCTTGAACCACACCCATGTTACCCCGGCCGCGATCAGCGCAAAACCAATTCCGTTCGCCGTCCCGATCAAAAGCTCGCGGTTGATCACCCGCCACAGATTGGCCGGATTCAGCGCCTTTGTTGCAAGTGCGCGCACCACAATCGTTAAGGTCTGCGTCCCGGCATTACCGCCCATAGAAGCCACGATGGGCATCAAAATCGCCAACGCCACCACCCGCTGGAGCGAATTCTCGAAGAAACCGATGACGATCGACGCCAAGATCGCCGTGAGCAAATTCACAAACAGCCACGAAAACCGCAGCCGCGTCGTCTTCAAAATCGGTGCGCTCAGGCTTTCTTCGTCAGCAACACCGCCCAACGCCAACACTTCGGATTCATGCATTTCCTGCAGAACTTCGACGACCGACCCGGCACTCAACAAACCGACCAGGCGCCCGAAATCGTCCGTTACCGGCGCAGAATTCAGGTGATAGTGCTCGAACAAATAGGCGAACGTCTTCTGATCGGTAACGGCCGGCACCACCGTCATTTCGGTTGACGCAATCTCCGACAAAGTCGTGCCCGCGGTCGCACGCAACAGACGGCTCAACGCGACAAACCCCACCGGCCGCTGCTCGTCGTCGACGACATAGATTTCTTGAAAATCCTCCGGCGCCTCGGGCGCCGCAATCTTGCTGAACACCTCGGCAACCGTTAGCCGCCCGGGCAACGCCAAGAATTCGCGATGCATAAGACGCCCGGCCGAGGCTTCCGGAAACAACAAGGCGTCGACCACTTGAGCCCGATCCTCGACCGGAACCTGCGCCAGAACCTCGCGCTTCTCGTTGTCTTCAAGGTCCTCAAGAACATAGGCCGCGTCTTCAACGTCAAGTTCCTTCACCGCGTCGGCGATGCCCTTCGAGCCGAGCAGGCGCACGATCTCGGTGCGCAGATCCTCATCGAGCTCCGACAACACCTCGGGATCGAAATCGGTACCGAGCGCCGCGACAAGAGCGCGCCGGTCGCCAGCGTCCATCGCGCCCAACAGATGCGCCAAGTCGGCAGCATGCAGAGGATCGACCAACGCCTTTACGGAAGCCCCGCCGCCGTCCTCAAGCGCATCCAACACCTGGCGCAGGAAGATGGGCGTCAACACGCCACGCACGTCGGGCGCGGGCACGGTCTTGGCGTCGCTTGCGGTTTCAGCCATGGGCGTTGAACCAATGAAGAACGGGAAACGGAAGGGAACCGCCCTAAGGCCTAAGATCGCGTGTCTTTAGGCGAAAATCCTGCCCCCCGCGAGTGCGCCAGAAGGCGCAGGGCCAGGCCAAGTTTGGTGCGGTCAAGAAGACTCGAACTTCCACGGGTTGCCCCGCTGCCACCTCAAGGCAGTGCGTCTACCAATTCCGCCATGACCGCAAGAACAGGCTCGAATGCGAGGGCGGCGATGTAACAGATAGAAATTGCCTTGTGAAGGGCGCTGACACGGCTCAAATCCAGGCGGCGGAACTGCGCCATAGCACGTAGGCCGCAACGGTCAGCACCAGTCCCGCAAAGACCCGGTTCAGCAGACCCTTGCGCGTCGCAAGCCGCTGCGCGAACGCCAGTCCGGCGATTCCCCCACCGATGCCGCCCGCAATGAACTCCCCCGCGACCCGCCAATCCACCAACCCGTCCCAGGCGTAGGATACGGCCGTCGTTAGGCCAAAGGCACCCACCGAGAACAAAGACGAGCCCACCGCGTTCAACATCGCCATGCCGCTCCCCAGCATGATGCCGGGTACGATCAAGAACCCGCCGCCGATCCCGAAAAACCCGGCAAGCAAACCGGTCAGCAGCCCTATGACGACCAGCCGAACGGCAATCGCCGGATTGATCCGTACGTTGGGGTCGCCCTCCGGCTGCCGCGGCCGCAACATTGCCAAAGCCACGGCGACCATCACGAGCCCGAAGACGAACAACAGTTTCTGCCCGTCGACGAGCTTACCCAATGTCGAACCGACAAACGCTCCGGCAACGCCGGAAAGCCCAAACACCACGGCGCACGGCCACTTCACGTTTCCCGCCCGCGAATGAGCGATCAGATTGGCGAAAGCGTTCACCGACACGGCAAGCGCGCTCGTGCCGATCGCCATGTGCGGATTCTTCATACCGACGACATAAAGCAGCAGCGGCACGGCAAGGATCGACCCGCCGCCGCCGACCACCGCAAGCGTCAAGCCGACAAGCCCTCCCGACAGCAGCGCCGACAAGTCGGTGAGGCCGAGATCCATCATGCCACCGCCGGCAAGGAATAGATCCTCAGCATCGACGCCCGCGACAGCAGCGAAAATCTCCAACCGTTCGACATGGCGTTAATGTACAAGTCCAAGCCACAGAAAGAAACCGACCATGCGCCCGCACATCGAAGCCTTTTTCGACGACGCAACCTTCACTGTGACCTATCTTGTAAGCGATCCCGCCACGCGCACAGCAGCGATCATCGACCCGGTCCTCGATTACGATCCGAAGGCTGGACGCACGTCGACAAAATCCGCCGACGCCGTTCTCGACGCCGCCAAACGCGGCAACTTCAAGATCGACTGGATCCTCGAAACTCACGCCCACGCCGACCATATCTCGGCCGGCGCCTACTTGCGTGAAAAGACCGGCGCTAAGATCGTCATCGGCGAACACATTACCCACACGCAAGCGATCTTCGCGCCGATCTTCAACATGAAAGGCTTCAAAGCCGACGGCGCGGATTTCGATCGGTTGGTCAAAGACGGCGATAAAATCAAACTCGGCGCCATGGACATCGAAGTCCTGTTCACCCCCGGCCATACGCCCGCCTGCATCAGCTTCAAAATCGACGACGCCGTGTTCGTGGGCGACACGCTGTTCATGCCCGACTACGGCACCGCGCGCGCCGACTTCCCCGGCGGCGATGCAGGCACGCTCTACCGTTCGATCAAGCGCATCCTCTCGCTACCGCCGGCAACGCGCCTCTTCATGTGCCACGACTACAAACCGGCCGGCCGCGACCACTATGTGTGGGAAACAACCGTCGCCGAACAGCACGCCAAGAATATCCACGTCAAGGACGGCGTTAGTGAGGCCGAGTTCGTCGCCATGCGCCAAACACGCGATAAGACGCTCACCAAACCCGTGCTCCTCCTGCCCGCGATCCAAGTGAACATCCGCGCCGGCCGCATGCCCGCGCCCGACGACAATGGCATCGCCTATCTGCGCATACCGTTGAACAAAATCTAACGCTATGACTTCTTGCCGATAAAGCCGACCACGGCCATCACGATCGAGAGCGCAATCACGACGCCCGACACCTGGCCCACGATCTCCATCAACGCCGCTGGATCGTTTGATTGCGGCGCAAGGCTCATCATAAAGATGAAAAACACCACGGCCAGAACGGCAAGAACCCCGCCGGTAATGACCAAGCGCCAATTTTTCGTACGCAAAATAGTCTTCCTCCCGCGCGGCTGACGCAACTAGTTCGTGAAAATGGAATAAAGATCCGTTTGTGGGCCGCGATTTTCCACGACCAATAGGAACTGCCCGTTAGCCTTGGGTTGCCAACTGCAGTACTCGACATCGCCGCTATTGCGGCTTTCGCACAGCACATTCCGCTTGTCGTCCATCACGACCAGATCGAGGTTGGCGACACCGGCACCGCGCAGGGTTACCTCGGCGAGTTCGTTGGCGCGAAAATCGGCGCGATAGGTCACATGCGCAAATCGCGCCACCAGCCGCTTGTGATACTTGGGACCCAATGGCGACCCGCGCGTGATGATCGGCGCTGTGGGGTCCGGCGCTTTTTCCAAACGTGTGATCAACGCCAAAATCAACCCATCGGCGCCGGCAAACCCGCGCGCCTCGGCCAGCAGTGATGCGACGGTATCAACGCGCGTTGGGGACACCACGCCATCACCATCCGCAGCACCACCCTCGACCTCATGCGTCATCGCCACCGGATAGGCCTCCACCTGCATGAGACAGCGCGCCGCTTGGATCATCCCGAGAGCGTCGCGCTGCGCCCTTGCGGTGGTCGCAAGCTGCGCCGACAGATAAATCAGCTGTAGGTCGCTCACCGCGCCAACGCTAGTGTCGTTACCGTCGGCAGCCGGCGCGGCGAGCACTGCGCTGGAGCAAAACATCATGCCAAGCGCCGCCAACCACGCAACACGATGTCTAAAAATAGACTGCCCCACTCGCTTTACCCCCGCTCAAATGCCAATAGCATCTGAGATCGCATACCATGCTCGTTGCGCCAGCTTCAACACAGTCTCCGTGTAGAGATCCCCATGCCCGACACGACCATCCCATTTGAGTGGGAGCACGAAGTGGCAAGCCTCTGGTCAACCCTCGATGATCACGCGCCCGAAACGTTTCGCGCCAAAATCGCAAGCCTCGCCGCCGAATTAGGCACGGGCCATCCCGCAGCCCTGTTCGAGCGCGCCTGCGCGCATGATTCAACCGGCGAGCCCGAACTCGCAGCCCCCCTCTACGCGCAAGCTTTGACCGCAGGCCTCGCCGGCATTCGCCGCCGCCGCGCGATCATCCAAATGGCAAGCTCACTGCGCGATCTCGGCCGCGCCGGCGAAAGCGTGGCGCTCCTCACGGCCGAACGCGTGCGAACCCACGACGAGCTCGACGATGCGGTGACGGCATTCCTGGCGCTCGCCCTCGCCGACACGGGACGTGAACGCGAAGCCGCCGCCCTCGCCCTCGAAGCGCTGTCGAAGCACCTGCCGCGCTACAACCGCTCGCTGGCGCGTTACGCCCAGGCTCTGTTGCAACCGCCGCCTTAACCACCGGCCCGCTCTTTTGATATGAGCCCATCGCGGCTATACTCCACTCCAAGTGCAATTCGCAATTAGGGGGGCGGAATGCGGCGATCACTTGGCAGTCTGATTGCGTTTTTCGTGCTCGCAACGACAGCACCTACGCGCGCAGGGCTTTTCACCTCTGACTGGGAGGAGGCGCGCGACAAAGCCAGCGCCTGTTTCGCGGCGATCGACAAGGATCCCAGCTTGGCAGAAATCAACGCGAGATCCGTTCGCAGCAAGCCAACGCTAGCACAGCTCGCCGACGACACATATCCCACCGATTCCGATATCGAACAGCTGCGCCGGCGCGAAGATGCAGGGCGCGTCTGCCGCGACATTTATTTGACCGCGACGCAAAAGGAATATCCCTCGCTCGGCTCCGCCTTGGCGCTGCGTTACTACCAAACCGACTTGGTGCTTCTGCAATTGCTTGAGCACCGCATAACTTTCGCCAACGCAAATCGCCTGGCGCAGCAGGCCTATCTTCAGTATCGGCTGCATGCAGACATGTACTTCGAGATCCAATCCGATCGCCAACGCCAAGCAATGGCCGACAGCCTCGACAGCTTTCAAAAGCAATTGAATGAGGGTGCAAAACCCACGGGTCCCCGTCCGGTAACCTGCGCCTGGATGGGACCCATGCTGAAGTGTACAGAGCAATGACGATGACCGGCTCCACACAAAGGAAATTCGCTTTCGTAACCGTAGCCGCAATCATGCTGAGCGCGCATGCGACGCCAGCCTCGGCTGACTTCTTCGGCTTGGGCTGGCGCAGCGCCAGCACCGCGGCGCAAGATTGTTTTGATGCCGTCAACAAGGACGCTGAACTTCAACCGATCATCGAGAGGCTCTCGCTTCTGAAAACACCGAGTCTGTCCCAACTCTCCGACGTCTCGCTCCCGGCCGATTCCGACGTCGCGCTGGTGCAAAAACTCTCGGACAAGCGCGCCCCGTGCCGCGCGAAGATGCTCGCCGCTACCGACGAATACCACCCCGCGTTGAGCTCCACGTACGAAGTGCGCTTCTTCGAGCAAGACCTTGTCTATGTCGAACTGTTGAAACGCCGCATCACAATTGGCGACGCCACCCGCCGCTTGCAAGAATCGTATCTGGCCTTCTCCAACCGTTACAATCGCTACAGCGAGAAAATGGAAGCCCGCCAACGTCAGCAAGTGGTAGAACAACTACAAGAGCTGGCCGACGGCTTCACCTCCGGCAAGTACAGCGGCACACCGCCGCCAAACTCTCCCGGCGGCCAAACGCAATACACCTGCCGCTGGATAGGTCCAACGCTCTACTGCGATCCTTACTGAACCGCGCAAAAAGGGCGGAGTTTCCTCCGCCCTTGAACCCAGTCTCAGTGATGTAACGGCTGGCGTCAGTTCAACGCCAGCTTCAACCCGATCGACGCGCCGTAGATCAATTCGTCGTCGTCGTCGCGAATGTTCGCATCGTCGCGGTCCGACACGGTCTGAAAGTGTGATGGTGCCTCGCTGACGTCGTTGAGCCACAACACCGTGCCACCGATCGACAGCGTCGCCGTGTCGCTCAAGGCAACGTCGACGCGCGGATTGAACCAAGGCAACGTCGACGCGCGGATTGAACTCGGCGAACTGTGCAAACCCGGTATCGTCGTTGCCGTTCGAATAACCGTTCAGCGCGTCATTGTCGCTGGAGAAGGAACGATCGCGGGTTACGAAATTGGCCGCGATACCGCCTTTGATCGACCCGCCGATCGAAACCGACGAACTAACGTCCCACATGCCCTGCAAACCGATCTGCAGTCCCACGAGATTGTTTTCGACATTGATACCGACGCGGTCCACGAAATCTGGCGTGATCAAGTCGTCTTCCTCATCGAAGATGACCGTCGTTAGTTCGTCGCCGAAGCGAATGAAGCGCACGCCGGCCAACAGGTCGATATTGTTCATCCCGTAGCCGCCGAGATTCTTCACCCACGAGAACTCCGCGCCCCAAAGTTCGGATTCCAAATGCGCATCGATCGCATGAAACTCTTCGGAGTTGGACGTGTTCACGTCCTGACCGAGAATATTGGCATAGGTCGCGTCGGTCTCGCCGGCCGCACCGTTCGGGTCGAGTCCGCTGACGAACACTTCGCCGTCGAATGGAACGACACCGAATGCCGAGGCTTGCCACTTTTGCCCAAAAGCATCGAACTGCGCCGTCACGCGAAGACCGCCGCTGCCTTCCGGCGCCACGTCATCGGCGGTAATCAGTTGAAACGGGGTGACGCCGCCGCCCGCATCTTGCGTGAAGGCGTCACCGCCCGTGTCGTCGCGCTCGAGATAAAGACCTTCGATCATGAAATACTGACCGTTGTCGCCCGCGCGGCCCCAAGCGCTTGCGGCGCAGGCCGTTGACACCATACCCGCGATCGCCAAAGCCTGCGGCAACCGCCCGAACCCGTTCATCCATTTCATGACTACACCCCTTTTCGAAGGATTTTTCCCAGCATTATGGCGGGTGATTAGGGTTCAACTATCCGCGATGCAATGGAAATTCAGGGGTATTCGATCACGCCCTCCACAGAATCAGCCTCCGAGAACGCATTCATGCAGTCACCGGGCGACATTTCCAGGCACCACGCGGCGTAGTTGCACACCGCGTCGCGACCGGACGCGTGGCAGTTTCGAAACGCGAGGCACTGATTGCAGAACGCTCATTAGCCAGGCGACTCCCTTGTCCGCCATCGCAACCTGCGGCGCAACCGCCTGAATTTGATCGCGCTCCAAGACAATTGGCATCGGTGCGCTAACCAGATCGAAACGAGTTGCATACGCCGTGACCAAACTCTCGGGCAAAGCCGCAACGAAGTCGGTTTGCGAAATCACCGCGAGCGCCATGAGGAAGTTGGGCACCGTCAGCGCCACGCGGCGGGCGAGACCCTGTTCCGCAAGCGCAATGTCCACATGACCGAACGGATCGCCGATGTCCGACACAAGTAAGTGCTTCTCGGCACAATAGCGCTTGAGGTCCGGCACGCGGCCAAGGCGGTGACCGCGCCGCATCGCAACAACGAAACGTTCTTCAAACAGCACGCGCGCAACGAACCGCGCGGGGATGTCAATTCGCGGAAGAAGCAAGACATCACAGCCACGCGCATCCAAATCGGCAAACGCCTTCGTCCAGGGCGGCAGAATATTTCGCGTCCCGAAATTTATTCCCGGGGCCGCCTTCGCCACCGCGGAGAGTAGTGGCGGCAGCATAACGGCGATCAAAGCGTCGGGAGCGCCGATCGTGAAACGCCGTGTCGAGGTCTTCGCATCGAATACCTTTGCATCGCCCACCACCCGCCGCACCCCCGCGAGCACTTGCGCAATAGTCTCCGCCAACTCCGCCCCACGCACCGTTGGCACCACACCCTTCGGGTTCTTCAAAAACAGCGGATCGTTGAGCAGGGCCCGAAGCCGCCCCAAACCATGGCTGACTGCCGAGGGTGAAAGGTTCAACCGCGCCGCCGCGCGCCCGACATGACGCTCCGCCAGCACGGCCTCGAACAGCACCAGCAAATTCAGATCGACGCGCGATAGATCAATTTCATGCAGCATATACCTGAAATCATATCACTAGATGCAGTACGCGAAAAGTCCCAACTTTCGAGCATTAGGAGGTTCCCCATGACAACCCTCACTCGGCTCAACGCCTTAACCTTTTGCCTCGCACTGGCCGCGGTCGGACATACGCCCGCGACCCACGCCGGAGATGCCATGCCCCAATCCGTCCAAAAATCCGGCGCCCAAGCGACACCCGCGCAAGCGCACGACGTCATTGCCTTCTGGCAAGACGCCGGCCCCACTATGTGGTTCGCGAAAGATCCTGCCTTCGACAAACGCTTTCGCGAGCGCTTCCTCGCGCAGCACGCGGCCGCATCGCGCGGCGATCTCGCGGCGTGGACCAGCACGCCGGATGGAACCCTCGCTCTGCTTCTGCTGCTCGATCAATACCCGCGCAACGCGTTTCGCGGCACACCGCGCATGTACGCCACAGATACATTGGCGCGCGGCATCGCCAACGCCGCCATCGCCGCCGGCCAAGATCGCGCGATACCGTCCGAGTTGCGCCTATTCGTCTATCTGCCTTTCGCTCATTCCGAGAATTTGGCCGACCAAGAACGTTCCGTTGAGTTGTGCCGCGACTTGGGCGAACCGCACCTTTCCCACGCCATTGGCCACCGCGACATCATCCGCCGCTTCGGCCGCTTCCCGCATCGCAATCCCATCTTGGGGCGCGCGATGAAAGCCGAAGAACAGAAGTTCCTTGATGAAGGCGGCTACGCCGGCTAGGCCCGCACCATCGCCTCCAAAGCCCGGCGCACGGCTTGCGCCAGCGCCGGGTCGGTTGCGATTCCCTCCTCGCTCAGCGGCGCGCTCCACAACGGCACCGTCAGCGATGCCGCGTCGATCACACGTGCGGCCATCGTCTCTAGAGTCAAGCGCAGCGCTGCCAGCGCATGCGTCGCACGCGGTGACGCGTTGAACAGCGCCACCGGCTTGCCCGCGAAGTCCTCAACGCTCACCATCCAGTCGAGTGCGTTCTTCATGGCGCCCGCTACACCGCGAGCGTATTCGGGGCTGCAAATCAGCAAGCCGTCGGCAGCCCCAATGCGCGCGCGCAAGTCCACCACCGGTGTCGGCCAAGGCGCGACATCGAGATCCGGATTGAAATGGGGCAGCGCGCCGAGCCCTTCGTAAAGCTCGACTACAATTCCTTCTGGCGCCAGCGCCCGCGCCGCCTTCAGCAAAGTCGTGTTCGACGAACCCGCGCGCAAACTTCCGGATATCGCAAGAAGGTGCAGCGGCATTTCGCAATACCTCTAAGACCCTTCAGCCGGTGGGTTGCGGCATCTCGTGCGGCACCGGAATTGCCTCCGGTTTCACGCCCCAAACCACGCGCGCCCAAGCGCGTTCGTGAGCGTAATACAGAACCATTTTCGTCAACACCTCGAGGCTTGCGATCGAGCCCGCGAACATCATGCTGCCCGTGACGATCCAGCCCAAGATGAAGGTGTCGATCGAAGCAAGCGCGCGCCACGACACCGTCTTGGCCAACGAACGCGCCTGGGTCGTATGGCTCTTGGGTGCAATAAAGGCCTCGGCCGCCATCGTGTCCGTTCCGATCTTAAGAAGTTTGGGATCAATCAGCATCGCGCGACCACACTACAGTCTGCGCACCGCCCCGTCACGCACACCGACAATGGCTCAGATGCCATCGCCTTCCACGTTTTCGTGGATACCGCATTCGTCCTTATCGCTGCCGGCCCAGCGGCCCGAGCGGTAATCGTCGCCGTCTTTGACGCGCTGCGTGCAGGGCATGCAACCGATCGACAGAAACCCGTCTTCCACCAGCGGATGGCGCGGCAGATCGTGCGTCAGAATGTGGTTCTTCAAATCCACAAGCGACCAGTCCCACAACGGATTAATCACAAACCGCGGCCCGTTGAGCTCAATCGGCGACATTCCAGTGCGCGCGGCAGTCTGAAAGCGCTTGCGGCCGGTGATCTCGGCCTCGAAGCCCGCTATCGCACGCCGCAGCGGCAGCACCTTTCGAAAATTGCAGCACGCATTCGTATCGCGGCTCCACAACGTACCGTCGGCATCGAGAGCCTTTTCGTCGTCGGGGTGCGGACGAATGGCACGAATGTCCGTCAGACCCAGCCTGTCCTGCAAACGGTCGCGATAGCGCAACGTCTCGCCGAACAATTTACCGGTGTTCAAAAATATGACGGGCACGGACGGATCGATCTGCGCAATGAGATGCAGCAACACCACCGACTCCGATCCGAACGACGACACCGTCGTAATGCGACCGGGAAACTCGGTCTTGATCGCACCGCGCAACAGCGTCAGCGCATCGGCTCCCGCATACCGCGCGCGCAAAACCTCAAGCCGCGCCTTGGCCGCATCGCTCGAGCCGCCAACATCCGTCTGGTCGAAGATGCGCGGCGCCGGCGCAGACGCCGCGCGCTTGGCGGGACGCAACATTGAAACCGCGGGTTCGCTCATACCCGCTCCTTTGTCTTCAACCAGCCCTCGCGCTCGATCAGCGCATCGGTGAGTTTGATGATCTCGGCCTTTGTGCGGCCCGCGGCACGCCACGCACCACGCGCTTCAATCATCTGCTTGGCGTATTGAATCCACTCGGGCCCGAATTGCTCTTGCAGCTGCGCGCGAATGCGGCGCGAAAATCCCGGCGCTTTGCCGCCGGTCGAAATCGTCAACAACAGATCGCCGCGCCGCACGACGGACGGCACATGAAAGTCGCAATGCTCGGGCACGTCCTCCGCGTTGACGAGCGCCCCTGCAGCACGCGCACTATGCACGATGCGCGAAGTGTCTTCCTCGCCAAGACCTGCCACGAATACAACCGCGGCGCCTTCCAGATCGGCCTTAACCGGCAAACGCTCGAACAGCGCGGCCTCGGCGTGGCAAGCCCAGCCGTCTTGGTCGATAATGTAGAGCGAAATCGTCTCGGCGCCGGCGTCGCGGACGAATTCATAGCGTTGCAGCGCGGCATGCCCGCGACCTGCAACGACGATACGTCGGCCCTTCAAATCCAGGATCAGCGGAAGCACGGCGGCCTCACATCAAAGACGTTGAGACCGTCAGATAGCGTGTCGGACGCAATTACTCAATGATTCGTCGTGAAATTATTTAAATATCGCATTTAGTTGTACAATACATGCGCACAGGAGCCTCTTGTGCCTCCTCGGCTCATAAAAACAATACAATCAATAATTTAGCCGACGGATTTCAGAACATCAGTGATCGAAACAGCGATCTTGTCGCCCTGGACCACGATCTCGCCCCGCGCGATCGGCAAGTTATTCGCCAGGACCCACACTTCGTCTGACTGTTTGGAGTCGAGTTCGATCACAGCACCGCGACCCATCCGTAACAACTGCTGCATCGGCAGCGCAGCCTTGCCCAATACGACCGAAATATCGACTTTAACCCCACCGACAGAAGCCACAGGACCATCCTTGCCTGAAAGACGCGCGCCGATCACTCTAGGGCGCCAGGCGTTACACGTTCGTTAAGACAGAAAACACCATGCCCCGAGCCGCAATGATCGAGTGGCGCATCAGCGACAAACCGGTCGCCTATGCCGATGCGGTCGCCGCCATGGAACGCCGCGCCGCTGCTGTCGCCGAGGGGCGCGCCAACGAACTCGTGTGGCTGCTCGAACACCCGCCTCTTTACACTGCCGGCACCAGCGCCAAAGACAGCGACCTGCTAGCCCCGGCCCGCTTTCCCGTTCACGCAACAGGACGCGGCGGACAGTTCACCTATCATGGCCCCGGGCAACGCGTCGGATACGTGATGATGGACCTGCGCCAGCGCGACCACGATGTCCGCCGCTTCGTGCGCGAGCTGGAAGAGTGGCTGATCAGAACCCTTGCCGCCTTCAACGTGCGCGGCGAACGCCGCGACGGCCGCGTTGGCATTTGGGTGGCGCAGCGAAACGGAAAAGAACACAAAATCGCCGCCCTCGGCATTCGCGTTCGCCGCAGCATAACGTTTCACGGCATCTCGCTCAACGTCGATCCCGACCTCGAACACTTTTCCGGCATCGTGCCCTGCGGCATCGCGGAACACGGCGTGACCAGCCTGCACGCGCTCGGCCTCACGCCGGCGATGATGGACGTCGACCTTGCTCTGCGGTCCGCCTTTGAGGAAGTATTCGGGGCCACGATTGATGAAACGGCCATGCCCGAGCGCGCGCTATGCCCTACGTAGAATTCCGCCCCGCACCGGCTCTCGCCCATCTCGTAAAATGCATCTGGGTATTCGAGGCCGAGTCCGGTCAAGCGTACGGCCGCCCCGAGCGCATCATCCCGGACGGCAATCCGGAGCTCGTGGTTCACTTCGGTCATCCCTTCGGTGCACTCACGCCATCAGGCCTCTACAAACCTCAGCCGCGCGCTTTCCTCATGGGCCAAATGACGCAACCCGTCACGCTTGATGCTTCGCAAGGCGCTGCTGGCGTGGCCGGCGTGCGCTTTCACCCCGCCAGCGCGCGTGCCGCCCTGGGCGCGGCGATGGATGAGATTTCCGATCAACACTTGAAGGTCGAAGACTTCGATCCTGGCGCCGCCGAAGGCCTGGTCGACGAAGTGGCGTCGGCGCCTACCGCGGCCGCCCGCGCCTGGGCCCTCCAACGCTACGTCGCCGACAGGGCAAAGCGAACCGAACGATTTCAAGACGCCACCGTGCAAGGATGGTTGTCGCGCATAGCCGCTGCGAACGGTCTCATGAGCATCTCGGACCTTGCAACAGACTCGGGTCTGTCGATCCGCCAGCTGGAGCGTCGCTTCCTCAAGCAGATCGGAGTCCCGCCGCGCCAATTCGCAAACGTAATCCGTTTCCGCCGGGTCTTCGACCTGCTGACCTATGGCGGCCGGCAAGATTGGGCCCGCTTGGCGTTGGAAGCCGGCTACTACGACCAATCCCACCTCATCCGAGACTTCCACCGCTACATCGGCTGCTCGCCGTCGCAATTCGTGTCGCAAATGCGCGGTCTGTCGGCCGTGCTGATCGGACTCGACGAAGAAACCGCATGTCGTGTCGTTACAAGACGCGAGACCCTGGCCTAGGAATTCTCTCCTCCGACCCGATCTTGGAGAATCTCCCATGACACCCAGCCTTCGCCCGCGCGTGCTGGCCGCGACCCTCATTTTCGCCAGCCTCACAACCGCCGCCGCCGAAGACGTTTGCGCGCTGCCCAGCGCCCATGCCGGCGCCAAAATCGAAGACTTGTCTTGGCTCGCCGGCCACTGGCTCGAAACCAAGAACGGTCTCGATGTCCGCGAACATTGGATGGCGCCCCATGGCGGCGTCCTGCTCGGCGTCGGCCTAACGACCAAAGGCAACGAAACGAAGAGCTTCGAATTCTTTCGCGTCGCCAAGACCCCAATCGGTCTCAGCTATTTCGCAAGCCCCCATGGCTCCCCGGCGACGGAATTCAAAGCCGTCGAAATCTGCGCCGGTAAAATCGTATTCGAAAACAAAGCGCACGATTTCCCCCAGCGCGTGATCTACGCCAAGGGCAAGGACGGAACGCTAGACGCGCGCATCGAAGGCACGATCAAAGGCAAGCTCGAGGGCGAAGACTGGCACTACAAAACTGAGCGCTAGTGCCGCACGGCATGGCGTCGCGGGGTGCTGGCTAAAGAGCTGCCAATTTGGTTCGCTACTGCCACATCGCTAGCGTCAGCCGTTTGAGGTCCGCTTATGGACGACGCCCTTCAGCTTGCCCGCCTGCAATTCGCCTTCACGATGG
>JAIOQG010000279.1 GCA_021413465.1 Alphaproteobacteria bacterium
TTCGAGGGAAAAGAGGTTTTTCATGGGATTGCGCTCCTATGGGTTCCATTTGCTGCGACACGTTTGCTTGGCCCGGCACGCCTTGTCCAGTGCGCCACATTTCCGGCCACTTTGTTCGCGAGCGTCGCCAAGCCCAAGTCCACAGAGGTCCACCATGCAACGCCAAGCCGCCATGCTCCTCCTTGCCACCGCCCTGCTGGCAGGCTGTGATGACAGCGGCAAGTCGAGCGCCGGTGGGCAATACGCAACCGCACAACCCGATGCCGCCGCATCGCCGGTCGTCGAGCAGGCTGTGGCCGGCGATAAACTCGCTTTGGGAAGTTTTGGCCAAGACGGAATCGATTCGCGCACGAAGTCGGGCGAATCCTACACCTACGATCACGACATGACGCTCAGCATGGCCAGCGCTTTCATCAAAGGTCGTTTCGAACGCGCCCGCGATCGCTGTCAAAACGATCCCGCCTTGAAATGCCGCGTCGTCTCGGCCTCGTTCCGCGTTTTGGGCGAGCCGGACGCGCCATTGCCGGTCGCAAACCTCAGCGTCTCGCTCCCGCACGACGCCGTCGCCCTCTTTGAAGACAGCCTGTTGACGGCATTGCCCAACGAAAGTGTTGGCGACGTCATGATTCAATCGCGCTCGACCACCGCGCAAAACGTTACGAACCAAGTTCGGGATATGGAAGGCCGCCTGTCGCAATTGACGAATTATCGCGACCGCATGACGGAACTGTCGAAGCGCCCGAAATCGTCGACCGACGATCTGATCAAAATCGAAGGTGAAATTTCGCGCACTCAAAGCGAGATCGAACAGCTCGAAGGCCAACGCCGCGATCTTGCCGACCGTATTGCGAAGGAAAATCTAACGATCAGCTTCCAAGCGCAATCGACGACAAGCGATGCCCTTCAGCCGGTGGCCGAAGTCTGGCAATCCTCCGTGCGCCTTCTGGCCCAAAGCGCCGCCGCCGCGCTGGCGCTCGTGATCGGCATACTGCCGTGGCTTCCCATATTCGCGCTCGGGTTTTACCTCGTCCGCCTTCTTTGGCGCCGCGCCCGCCGCAAGCCGGCCTAAATCAGGTTCGCCGCCGATCGCGGGATATCCACCCCGCGATGGATCTGAACACTGAGCAGCATGCCAAAGCCGATCAACACGGTGAGCAGCGCCGTGCCGCCATAAGACACGAGCGGCAAGGGAATGCCCACGACGGGGATCAACCCCATCGACATCGCCGTGTTGATGAGAATGTAGAGCAGGAAATTCAAACATATGCCCATCGCGACCAACCGCCCGAATTGACTTCGCGTATCGAGCGCGACCGTCACCCCTTGCGCCAAGATCGCGAGATAAAGCCCCATCAGGATCAGCAACCCGAACAGACCGAACTCCTCGCCCAGCACGGTGAAAATAAAGTCGGTTTGCTTCTCCGGCAGAAAGTTCAACCGGCTTTGCGTGCCCTCGCCGAAACCTTTGCCGAACAACCCGCCCGACCCCAGCGCGATTTTGGACTGCAAGATGTTGTAACCCGCGCCAAGCGGGTCGCGGTCCGGCTCGAGAAACGTATAGACGCGCTGCTTCTGATAATCCTTCAGCGCGAACTCCCAGCCGAGCGGCACGGCCGCAACGCCCAGCGCCACCACCGGCAGGATGATCTTCCAGCTTAAGCCCGCAAGGAAAATCAATCCGAGCCCGCCGGCGACAAGAATGGTCGTCGTCCCCAAATTAGGTTGGATCAGAACGAGCCCCGCCGGGATCATCACAAGCAACAAGGCAGGAATTAGTCGCGTCGGCCGCGACACGTCCTCCAGCAAGATGCCGTGCAGGAAGCGCGACAAGGCCAACACCAAGGCGATCTTCATCAACTCCGACGGCTGCAACTGCAACGGACCGATATCGATCCAGCGCTCGGCCCCCTTCCCCGTGCGGCCGACAAACTCGACCGCCGTCAACAGCAGCAGCGAAACGCCGTAAATCGGATAGGCAAGCGCAAACCAGGTTCTGATGTCGATCAGCGCAATCGCCAGCATGATCGAAATGCCGACGCCGAAACGCACGATCTGGCGCTCAGCCCACGGATCGAAACTACCGCCGGCAACGGAATACAACAGCGCAAAGCCAATGCAACATACGCTCGTGATCAACGCCACCAGCGTCCAATTCATGACGCGCAGCTTGTCTTTAAAGCGCAACTCGCGGCCTGTCGGCCCGAAATGATCGTTCATCGGCATCGCGTTAGGCCTTCGCCTCGGGCGCAGGTTCGATCCGCGCCGGCGGCACGAACAAAGGCTGCCGCGCCGGATCGCGCTGCGCCACCAGCGTCATGATATCCTTGGCAATCGGCGCCGCCGTTTTTGAACCGCCCCCGCCATGCTCGACAACAACCGAAATGGCGTAGCGCGGCTCGACCACGGGAGCAAAGGCGATGAAGAGGGCATGGTCGCGAAACTGCCACGGAATCGAATCGGCGCTGCGGCCGCGTAGGTCGGCGGTCAGCCTGCGCACCTGCGCCGTACCGGTCTTACCCGCCATCTCGAAGCCTTCGATGCCGATGCGCGAGCGCGCGCCGGTGCCGCCTTGGTTTGTCACCGCATCCATACCGCTGTGAACGATGGCGACATGCGCGGGGTCGAGGCCCATATCCTCGGGCGGAGGCATCACGCGCTCGACGCCGCCGAAGGATCGGATCACATGTGGAATCACGGCTTTGCCGCCATTGGCCAATCGTGCCGCCATCACGCACAGCTGCAACGGCGTCGTCAGCAAGGCCCCCTGGCCGATGCCCACGTTGTACGTATCGCCGTCGCGCCAAATGTCCTTGCGCGCGCGCTGCTTCCATTCCGGATTCGGCACCAGGCCGCTCTTTTCGCCGGGAATTTCCAAACCGTAGGTCTGCCCCAAGCCGAATTTGTGGCACATCTTGGCGATCTCATCGATGCCCGTGCGCCGCGCACATTCGTAGAAATAGACGTCGCAGGAATTCTTGATCGCCAAGTGCATATCCATCGAGCCGTGGCCGCCCTTGCGCCAACAATGGAACACATGGCTGCCGAGCGACGTGGCGCCCGAACAATGGACGCGCGCCGTCGGGCTCATGCGGCCGGAAGCCAACGCCGCCAACGCCACCACCGGCTTGAACGTCGAGCCCGGCGGATACATGCCCGTGATCGCTTTGTTGAGCAGCGGCTTCAACGGATCGTCGTTGAGTTGCTTCCACAACGCGGACGTGACCGTCGTCGTAAAGGCATTGGGATCGTATCCCGGCGCCGAAACGATCGAGATAATGGCGCCCGTCTTAACGTCCATCACGATGACCGAACCGCTTTGCCCGGCCAACTTCTCCTGCGTCAGCTTCTGCACTTCCATATCGAGGCCCAGCACAACGTCCTGACCGACCGTGCCTTCGCGCCGCGACAGCTCGCGGATCACGCGCCCATGCGCATTGACCTCGACTTGCGCTGCTCCGGGCTTCCCGCGCAACGCATCGTCGGCCGCCCGCTCCACCCCCGACCGCCCGACGCGAAAGCCGGGCAATGAAAGTAATTCAGGCTCCCGCGCGACGTCTTTGTCGGTGATGCCCGAGACATATCCCAACACATGGCTCAACCACGGTCCGAAGGGATAAGAGCGCAACTCCCCCATGTCGGGCTCGATACCCGCAAGCTCGGGCGTATTGATGTTGATTTTGGCGAAGTCGTTCCAATCGAGACCTTCGGCGACAAGGACCGGGTTGAACGCTTTGCCTTCTCGCACGTCGCGCAACACGCGCTGAATGCGCGGCGCCGACAGGGGGATCAGTTCTGCAACACGTTCAAGCGTCGCGCGAATGTTTTTGGCCTGCTCGGGAATCAGCAGAACGCGAAAATTCTGCGATGTCTTGGCGAGCTCGACGCCGAAGCGGTCATACACCCGGCCCCGTCGCGGCGCGAGAAGTTGTAGGTTGACCCGGTTGTCTTCCGCCAGCGTCGCGAATTGTTCGCGTTGCAGCACCGAAAGCTGAAACATCCGGCCCGACAACAATGCAAACAAACCGAGCGTCCCACCGGACAACAGGGCAGTCCGGCGCGTAAACGCGCGATATCGAACACTGTCCCGCCCATCCATCATGACAATAACGACATCGTCATATCGCCTCGCGCGCGGTGGTAAGCGTGCGCCGAAGCCGCAATAAAAGCTGCGCCACAAGCGGATAGAAAATCACGGACACCACGGCCTGATAAAGCACGTGACCGGCAGGCAACCACCTGGCGTAAGTGATCGACCCCAACACCCAAACGACAACCGATGTCGCCGCCGCCACGATCGCAAATCCGATCCACACGCCAGGCCCGCTGCGGCCACTGAGAAACACGCGCTGCGACAGGGTGAAACCGTAAGCGATCAAATAAGTCAGCGCCCAAAATCCGATCGGCCCGCCCGTCGCAAAATCCTGCGTCAGCCCGACCAGAAACACGGCCCACGCCGGCAGGAAGCCCGGCGCATAAATGGCCCAAAAAAACACCGACACCAGCACCAAATCGGGCGCCGGCGCCAACCCGCGAAAGAGGTTTGCCGGCGCCATCGTGATCAGCATAACAGCGATGGTCACGAGCAGCGGCAACGACAGCCACACCCGCCGCGCCAGCCACAACAAAGAAATCTGCAAGGTCTCAAGCATGGGTCGCGCGTGCCGCCTCCCTACGTCGGTTGACGCGCAGCCGCCAGCGTACCACCAGCGGACGGCACGGCCGCCTGAGGTGGTGTCGCGGCGGCAGGCGCAACGGGCGCTGCTCCGGCCTTACCCTTGGCCGGATCGGTCTTCGCCCCAGGCATCGGTTCGGGTTCGGCATCGTCCACATCGACCGGCGCCGTGTAGTGAAGCACCCGCACAAAATCAGCGCGTCCTTCGGCGGTATACAATTCGACACGTGGCATCTGCGACCCCGACGCCACTTTGCCGACCGCAATACCCGGTGGAAAAACACCGCCATCGGGCGTCGTCACGACCCGAGATCCAGCCGTAATGCGCGAACCCGGCGGCAGATACTCAAGCGCCGGGCGCCCCGAATTGTCACCCGCCAAAATCGCTTTCAAATTGGCGCCTTCGACCATCACGGGAATGCGGCTGTTGAGGTCGCTCAACAAAAGCACGCGCGCCGAATGATTGCCGGACGCAACCACGCGCCCCAGCAACCCGCGTTCGTCGACAACCGCTTGACCTTTGGTGACGCCTTGCGCCCGGCCCGCATTGATCAGCACAGTATGCACGAAGGGACCGCCGGCATCGGCAATAATGCGTGCGGCTACCGAGGTAACGTCGGCCTCGGCCGGCGCCTTCAAAAGCTCTTCATAGCGCTGCACCTTGCGCTGCAAATAGGCAAGCTCGCTTTGCGCGGCGAGCAAACGCTCGTTCTCTTCGCGCAGGCGCTGATTTTCTTTATAGACCGCAAACAGCGAACCGACGCCGTCGCTCCACCGCTTGACCTCGACTGCAGGCCCCGTCAGCGCCTCCATGACGGGGGCACCGGCATCGTTGAACGCTTCGCGCGCGCGCTCGAACATGTTGTCTTGCACCCGGGCGGCGATCAGGATGCCAAGCGCCAGCACCACGAACAGGGCAAGGCTCAGGTTGTGCGCGAGAAACGCCCACGGACCTGAGTCTGAACCTCGCCGGCGTCTGCGGTCCCACGCCATCCTGAACTCGACTTACCTTAGGTTTCAAATCGCGCGGCGCGTGAGCGAATCTCGCCCGCACGCAACAATAAATCAGTAATAGACGGAAGAAAGAACCTGCCTGTGCGTATTGATGTGCTCAAGCACTTTTCCCGTTCCCAGGGCTACGCAAGACAGCGGTTCGTCCGCAATCGAGACCGGAAGCCCCGTTTCCTCGCGCAAAACCTGATCTAAATTCGTCAACAGGGCGCCGCCGCCCGTCAGGACGATCCCCTTGTCCACGATATCGGCCGCAAGTTCCGGCGGCGTCGCTTCAAGGGCGACCTTGACCGCGTCGATAATCTGACTGACCGGCTCCTGCAAAGCGTCGGCGATTTGCGCCTGCGTGATCGAAATCTCTTTCGGCACGCCGTTCAGCAAATCGCGTCCTTTGATGTCGATCCGCAATTCGGTGCCCTTTTCCGGCGCCCGCGCGCAGCCCACTTCCTTCTTGATGCGCTCGGCCGACGATTCGCCGATCAGCAAATTGTGGTGCCGGCGGATATAGGAAATGATCGCGTCGTCCATCTTGTCGCCGCCTACGCGCACCGAACGCGCATAGACGATGCCGCCCAGCGACAGCACGGCCACTTCCGTCGTGCCGCCGCCGATATCGACAATCATCGAACCCGTTGCCTCGGTCACCGGCAGGTTGGCGCCGATCGCCGCCGCCATTGGCTCTTCGATCAGATAGACGCGCCGCGCACCCGCCGACAAAGCGGACTCTTGAATGGCGCGCCGCTCGACGGCGGTGGCCCCCGAAGGCACGCAGATGATGATCATCGGGTTCGCGAACGAACGGCGATTGTGCACTTTGCGGATGAAGTGTTTGATCATTTCTTCGGCGACTTCGAAATCGGCGATAACGCCGTCGCGCATCGGGCGGATGGCTTCGATGTTTCCGGGCGTGCGCCCCAACATCATCTTCGCGGCATTGCCCACTTCGAGCACCTGCTTCTTGCCGTTCTTGTTCAAGATGGCAACGACCGAAGGTTCGTTCAGGACAATGCCCCGCCCCTTCACGTACACCAGCGTGTTGGCCGTCCCGAGATCGATCGCCATGTCCGACGACAGCATTCCAAGCAGACTCGAAAACATTTACGTCTCCACCCTTCTCGACGGATCGCCCCTCTGCGACCCGCCGGTTGATTGTTTCTTCACACTCGCGCGGCAGTCAGCGCCTCGGGCGCCGTCTTAAGCCGCTTCACGAGAAGCTTGTTCAATGCATGCACATAGGCTTTGGCCGCCGCGACCATCGTGTCGGTATCGGCGCCCCGTCCCGTCACGCTTTTTCCGTTTTCGCTAAGTCGCACAGTGACGCCGGCCTGCGCGTCCGTTCCTTCCGTCACCGCGTGCACTTCGAACAGCGCCAGCTGCGCCTCATGCGGGAACAGCGCCTTCACGGCGTTGAAGATCGCATCGACCGGCCCGTCGCCGCGCGCGACGCCAAGACGATTCTCTCCGTCGACGGATAATTCGAGTTCCGCGCTCTGCGGCCCGAACGTACCCGCGACGACGCGCATGCTGACGAATTGAATCCGATCGCCGCCATGCGCGATCTCGTCGTCGACAAGAGCCGCGATATCCTCGTCGAACACGTGCTTCTTCTTATCGGCCAAATCCTTGAAGCGCTTGAATGCGTCTTCAAGCGCATTCGAACCCAGCTCGTAACCCATGGCATCGAGCTTATCTTTAAAAGCGTGCCGCCCCGACAACTTGCCGAGCACCAGCGACGTCTTCGACACGCCCACCGATTCGGGGGTCATGATTTCGTAGGTTTGATTGTTCTTCAGCATCCCGTCCTGATGGATGCCGGATTCGTGCGCAAAGGCGTTCTTGCCAACGATGGCTTTGTTGTACTGGATCGGAAAGCCCGTAACGTTCGACACGATCTTCGACGCGCGCGAAATCGAAACGGAATCGATGCCCGACGAATAGGGCAGAATGTCCGCGCGAACTTTCAACGCCATGACGATCTCTTCGAGCGCCGCATTGCCCGCCCGTTCGCCGATGCCGTTGATCGTGCATTCGACCTGACGCGCACCGGCCGCCACACCCGCAAGCGAGTTTGCAACCGCAAGCCCCAAATCGTTGTGGCAATGGGTCGAGAAGATGGCCTTCTCGGCGCCGGGAACCTTGTCGCGCAGCGCCTTGATCAAAGCGCCGTACTCCGACGGAATCGCATAACCGACCGTATCTGGAATGTTGATCGTCGTCGCGCCGGACTTGATCGCGGCTTCGACGCACCGGCACAGAAACTCGAAATCCGTCCGCGTCGCGTCCTCGGCCGACCATTCCACATCTTCGACATGGTTGCGCGCCCGCGCAACGCTTGCGATCACCGCTTCGAGAACCTGATGCGGTTCCATCTGAAGCTTGTGCTTCATATGAACCGGGCTTGTCGAAATGAAGGTATGGATGCGCGCGCGCTTTGCTGGCTTAAGCGCCTCTGCGGCACGATCGATATCTTTCAAGCCCGCGCGCGCGAGCCCGCAAATCACCGCACGTGTCGCGCGTTTGGATATTTCATTGACGGCCTCGAAATCGCCGTTCGACGAAATGGGAAATCCCGCTTCGATGATGTCGACGCCCAACTCTTCGAGCATGTCGGCGATCTTCAGCTTTTCGTCGAGATTCATCGCAGCACCCGGCGATTGCTCGCCGTCGCGCAATGTTGTGTCGAATATCAGCACACGGTTCGTACTAGGCATGGTCTTCTCTCTAAGCCCGCTGGAAAGCGGTGTCGGATGTTCGCCCCGGACTTCGCTTCTTTTCATCCCCTAAGCACCGGCATGGTCGCCCTTGAGCGTTCGACCCGGCCGCTTGCGCGCCTAGGGGCTGGTAAGAAGAAGCAGTCCAGTCTCGATCCGAAGAGACAGGTGAGATTGCGCGCGCAAACGCGTCGGGTGGCAAATCGCCCCCGCGACCTCGTTTATCTTGCACGCTTCACCCATGCCGTCTTTGCCTCACGCCGCCAGCTTGGCTTGCCGGCATTCACCATAATGGGGCGTCGTTAAGACCTTATGAAATTCAGGGCCTAAACCCGCGCCGTGTCTACAGAATCATTAGTGCGAATCGCCCAACGCACGCAATGACAATCAGCGCATTTTTGCTTGACTCATGAAGAATTCTTGGTCGTGTCGAGGGGACGGCAAGATTTCGGAAACCTGCCGGCCCCCATTTGCGCCACCGGGACGACAATCATCGATGCAAACCCGCTCCGATCATTCGAAGGCGACGCTTGCCGTGCACCGCGACGGCTTCGCGATCATGCCGGGTCTGCTCTCGCCGTCGCAGATCGAACGCATCCTGACAGCGCTGCAGGACGGCAAAATGAGCCGCGCGCGCCGCAATGGCAGCCTTTACGGCGGCCGCAATTTGCTTGAGATTCCGGCGCTTGCAGACCTCGCGGCGTCGCAGAAAATCCGCAACCTGGTTGAGCCATTTGTCGGCCACAGCGCCACGCCGGTCAGGGCACTTTTTTTCGATAAGACGCCGGACGCCAATTGGCCTGTCCTTTGGCACCAAGACCTTTCGATCGCCGTGGCGCAGAAACATGAGGTCGAAGGCTGGGGACCCTGGTCCGTCAAAGCGGGCGTCCCGCACGTTCAACCGCCAGTGCACGTCTTGGAAGCGATGGTCGCCGTCCGCCTCCACCTCGACGATTGTGGCGCAGACAATGGCCCGCTGCGCGTATTGCCGGGCAGCCATCAGTTAGGCCGCCTCAGCCGCGACAGGATCGCAACCTGCCGTCAGACGATCAAAGAGCTGCTGTGCGAGGCTCCGGCAGGTACCGCCATGCTGATGCGCCCCTTACTGCTGCACGCGTCGTCACCGGCAAGCACACCGAACCACCGCCGCGTCGTGCACATCGAGTTCGCGCCCGAGGAACTATTGCCGCCGCCTCTGGCATGGGCTCAACGGTCGCAATCTGTGGTTGAAGATAATCGCTTTGACTACTAAGGCGCGATTGGTTTTACAAGAGATGCGCTAAGCTTAGCGTTCGACCGCGCCACATCCACCGTCTCAGCCCGCGCCAGCGCGACACCCATGCGTCGCTTCTTGAACGACTCGGGCTTACCGAACAGCCGCAAATCCGTATCCGGAACGGCCAGCGCCTTTGCGACACCGTCGAAGGCGATGCCCTTGGCTTCGACGCCCCCATAAATAACGGCACTCGCGCCCGGCGACCGCAACCGCGTATCGACCGGCAGACCCAGTATCGCGCGCGCATGCAACGCAAATTCGCTTTGATGCTGGGTCGCAAGCGTCACCAATCCCGTGTCGTGCGGCCGCGGACTCACTTCGGAAAACCAGACCTCGTCGCCCTTGACGAACAACTCGACGCCGAAAATACCGGCACCGCCAAGCTTGTCCGTGATCTTTCCAGCCATCTCGCGCGCCCGCTCGAGCGCCAGAGGTGACATGGCTTGCGGTTGCCAAGATTCGACATAGTCGCCGTCGACCTGCACATGGCCGATCGGTTCGCAAAACGACGTTCCGCCGGCATGGCGCACCGTCAACAACGTGATCTCGAAATCGAACTTGATCTCGGACTCCACGATCACCAACGCCTGCTTCACGCGGCCCGCCGCCATCGCATAGTCCCAGGCTTTTGCCACCTGATCGGCATCTTTGATTTTGCTTTGCCCCTTGCCCGATGACGACATCACAGGCTTCACAAAGCACGGATACCCAACGCCACCGTCGATGGCGCGTTGAAGGTCTTCCAACGACGAACAAAACGCATAGCGTGACGTCGCCAGTCCGCACTCTTCTGCCGCAAGGCGCCGGATGCGTTCGCGATTCATGGTGATGTGCGCCGCACGCGCCGTCGGAATGACGCGCGCCAAACCCTCGGCTTCGATCTTGACCAGTTCGTCCGTCGCGATCGCCTCGATCTCCGGCACGATCAGATGCGGTCGTTCCTGCAAGACCAAGTCGCGCAGAGCCTTGCCATCGGTCATATCGATGACATGCGACCGATGCGCCACCTGCTGCCCTGGCGCATTCGCATAGCGGTCGACCGCAATCACCTCGACGCCGAGCCGCTGCAGCTCGATCACGACTTCCTTGCCGAGCTCCCCCGCACCCAAAAACATGACCTTGGTCGCCGACGGCGAAAGCGGAGTGCCGATGCGCATGACTTCAATCCCAGTCGTTTTCTTCACCGATGGCACGGTAATAGCGCCATGCGGCCCAAGCAGCAAAGCCCGCAACGACCGCCATCGCGATCACAAACACGCTCTGAACGATGAAATTGGGGATAGCGAGCGCCTGCTCGAGCCACGCCGCGCCCAGACCGAGCGCCGCCCCGGCAACGAGCATCGCGAGCCAACCAAGCGCGGACCGCACCTTGCGGCCCATCAGGCAAACCGCTCCCAAGCCGCCTGTCGCGAAATTTTCAGCGCTTCTCCAATCTGCGCCCAACTCACGTCGCGTTTGCGTAGGATCTCGATTTGAGTTTGCAAAATGCCGCGTGCCGCTTCGACGCTCGCTTCCGATGGCGGCAATGCGGCGAGCAATGCCTCGTCCGACAGCGACTCCCACCCCGCGAAGCCGGCTGATGGCCTGCCGGCAAGGATCGCGTTGCACTGATCGACGCAAACATCGCAAATGTTCACGCCCGGCCCGCCGATAAGCTTGGCGACCTGCGCATCGCTCTTGCGACAGAACGAACAGAAAAGGCGCTTCTTCACTCTCGAACGCATGACAAGATTTCCTTGACACTGCGTCAAGATATCCTTGTCAAACGCATTGTCAAGCAGTCCCTGACAATCTTAGGGTTGCGACGGATACAGCCGATCAAATGCGTCGATCAGAAGCTGCCGGTCGCCGGGTTGCCCCACGACCTTGACAGCATCGCCCTCAAACCCGACGCCGGGCGACGCCTTCTCGACCCAAATGTGTGACGTCGGCACGGCCCAACTCGAATCGTCGAGCGTGCCCGCTGCGATGAACACGAAATGAGCACCGGTCAACGGCTCGTGCCACATCCGCACGCCGCATGTCGCACAGCGCACGATATCGACCTCGCGTCCGGAGTCCGCGCGCTTGCGATAGCGCTCGACTGCCCCTTGATGCCTGAACGCATCCCGCATCGCCAGAATCATCAAAAGATTCGTGGCGCCTGACAGTTTCTTGCAGTCGTGGCAGTGGCACGCATTCACCGCCAGCGGCCGCGCGTCGAGTCGATAGCGCACGGCGCCGCACAAGCAGCCACCCGCATGCGGCGGGGCCGGTATCGACGGGCGCTTCATCAGTTCTTCGCCTCGTCGACGATCTTGTTCTTCGCGATCCACGGCATCATGGCGCGCAGCTTTTTGCCGACGTCTTCGATCGGATGCTTGGCGAGGTTGGCGCGCGTCGCCTTGAAGCTCGCCTGCCCGGCCTTGTTCTCCAGCACCCAATCGCGCGCGAACTTGCCGGACTGAATGTCAGTCAACACGCGCTTCATCTCGGCCTTCGTCTGCTCGGTGATGATGCGCGGCCCCGTGACGTACTCGCCGTACTCGGCCGTGTTCGAAATCGAATAGTTCATGTTCGCGATCCCGCCTTCGTAGATAAGATCGACGATCAGCTTCACCTCGTGCAGGCATTCGAAATACGCCATCTCCGGCGCATAGCCGGCCTCGACCAGCGTTTCGAATCCGCCGCGGATCAACTCGACAAGTCCGCCGCACAACACCACCTGCTCGCCGAACAAATCGGTCTCGCATTCCTCGCGGAAATTGGTTTCGATGATGCCCGCGCGCCCGCCGCCGATCGCCGACGCATAGGACAAACCCAATTCTTGCGCGTTGCCGCTGGCGTTCTGATGCACGGCAATCAGGCACGGAACGCCGCCGCCCTTCTGGTATTCCGAACGCACGGTATGTCCCGGACCTTTGGGCGCCACCATCAGAACGTCGAGATCCGCGCGCGGCTCGATCAAACGGAAATGCACGTTGAAGCCGTGCGCGAACATCAACGCCGCGCCTTGTTTCATATTGTCGTGCAACGATTGCTTGTAGATGTCGGCCTGAAGTTCGTCGGGCGTGACCATCATCATCGCATCGGCCCATTTTGCCGCCGCCGCGACATCCATCACCTTGAAGCCCTGCGCTTC
>JAIOQG010000326.1 GCA_021413465.1 Alphaproteobacteria bacterium
CCGGCCCCCGTGAAAACGACGGCGCGGTGCGACTTTTGAATCAGCTTATGAAGTTCATCACTCATCGGCCGCACAAGGCGTTAGTGGCTCATCGCAAACGGATGCAACCCCCATTGCCACGCAAAAGCAACGAACACAAGAATGCCGATCGTGAGGACGGCATACCCGGCCTGCGCCAAGCGTGCCCGACCACCCGATCCGAACCCGACCATACTCCAAACGATCATCGGAATCGCCAGCACGGCGATGGCCACCGGAACGGAGAGCAACACCATCAACATCGGCGTCGGGCCGTGAATAATGGCGAGCGCCGCCTCATCTTGAAGCAAGGCCGCCATCGTCACGAGGCAGGCGATCGTCAACCCGGCCGCAAGGAAGCCAATCAGGCGCGGCATAAACGTGATCACGGCGTGCGGCTCGCCGAACATCTGACGGCTTAAGAACCCATTGGTCCAACCCCAGATCGTCATCACGCACAAGCCCACGACCACGCCTAGCGCGACGGACCACATCGCCCACTGGCTTGCACCCACTACGCGGTCGAACACATTGGTATCGAGCGCAAGCTGCGTCGCCTGTCCCCGCGCATCGACCAGCACACCGGCCTTCAACTGGTAATCCGGGTTGATCCAATTGCCGTTCGCCTGCGGCAAGAATGAAAGCGATCGCCCTGCCCCCGGCCACGTCACCGTCAGAACCCCGTCGCCGGGCGCCGTCACCGCAAGCTGCGACGCACCGGCGCCGATGACCGTGAAGTCCGACCGTGCGCGCCTAACCGCCATGTAACTGCCCACCACCGCACGCGCACGAAGCTCGGAAGTTTGATTTGTTTCCGCAACGATCGCAGCTTTCGCCGGCCACAAAAGATCGAACAGCGCCTTGCGGAGCGGTGCGCTCGCCGCGAAGTGGCAATTGCCGTTATAGGCGACGAAAAACCCGCTCTTGGTTTCCGGATTCAAAACCAGCTGCGAGCAAAAGCCCAACCACGATCCATCGTGGCCGATCCAGCGAATGCCGTTGCGATGGCCTTCCATGAATCCGTAAGCCCACCCATCCAGCCCCTCAACCTGAACGAAATGCCGGGCGTGCATGACATCCGTGCTCGCCGGCGACAGCAGCTGCGCCCCCTCGATCGGACCGTCGATCGCGCCCCGGTTCAATTGCGCCAACATAAACGGCGCCATATCGCCGGCCGTGGTCAACAAATCGCCTGCAGGGCCAAGGCGCACGCGGTCGAGCTCGCTGCGCGCAAATCCGCCTTCGTTCCCACCTTTGAAATAGGGCACCGCAATGTCTTGAGGTACGGGATACGGCACGCCGAACATCGAGTTGCTCATCCCCAGCGGCGCCAGAATATTCGCCTGAACATACGCGCCGAACTCTTGGCCGCTGACGCTCTCTACGATGTGTCCTGCGAGCCCAAAAGCGTGATTTGAATAGGCGAACGTCTTGCCGGGCGGCAGCACGCGTGGCGGCATCGTGCGCGCCAGATACTGGCCCAACGGCTCGACCAGTTCGGACAACGGCGCGCCGATTCCCAAATAGCGATCGTCGAAGCCCGCAGTATGCGTCAATATATTGGCAAGCGTTACCGGCTCGGGGAAAGTGGGCGGCACCTTGAAGCCGCCGAGATAGGTATTCACATCGGCGCTCAGGTCGATCTTGCCCTGATCGACAAGCTGCATGACGGCGATCGTCGTGAACAACTTCGATATCGACGCCACACGAAAGCGCGTTCGATCGGGATCGACCGGCGTGCGCGCACGAATATCGGCAAAGCCATAACCTGCCTTAAGGGCGACAGTTCCATTTTGAATGACGACAATCGTCGCACCGGGAATTTCCCCCGACGCAACAAGGCCCGCCATCAACCCATCGACATACCCGCGCAGCCGCTGATCGCTCGCAACTTCCGCAGGCGGTTCGATTGCAACAGGTCCCGCCACCGGCGCGACAGGAACCGCAGGCGGCACCGCCGCAGCCGGAGCCTCAACCGGGTCCAGCGAAACAGTAGGGATAGAAATCGGTTCCGCTTTGCGGCGTTCCGGCACCTTGCGTCCGATCGGACCGCTGTCTTCGCGCGACGGCGGTTCAAGCACGGGAGGGCTGAACGAAATCGTCGGCGGTTCCTCGACGGGTTGCGCAAAAACGGGTTGCGCACCCCAGGCCACAACAAGACCGAGCAACAAGAACCGCCAACCCATACAGCGCCCCAACTTCGTCCCCGGATGTCCAATTTCAGCGGCGACCTTAGCGGTCCCGATGCAACTCATCTACCCGCTTAGCCTTTGAATTTTCAAGAAACGCGCTAAGCATTACTTTCCGCTGCAGCCCTTGCGTGCAGCAAACGCCGCCATTCGCTCAGCCGAGGATGTCGGCAGTGTACCAAAGCGGGTCAACCGCCTCGGCG
This sequence comes from Alphaproteobacteria bacterium, assembly GCA_021413465.1. Lineage (GTDB taxonomy): Bacteria > Pseudomonadota > Alphaproteobacteria > Micropepsales > Micropepsaceae > SZUA-430. The sequence continues at coordinate 2,411 of JAIOQG010000326.1, forward strand.
CACCCTTCCGTGGCGAAGTAGTTAAGCTTTGACCGCCCCCGGCTTGCCCGCCTCGATCGCAAACTTGGCAAGCGTGCTGCCCTTGGTCTTTGGGTCGCGAACGTCGTCGACGACCTTTAACTCTGCGGCCAGCGACTGCACCCCAACCTCGCACAGCATGTACCCGCGCTTGCGGCTTTCGAAGAACTTGATGTGCGGATTATCGGGCAACATCGCGGCGAATTGTTCGTATGGCACGCCCGCAGAAGTGATCGACGTACCCACAAGCTCCGTCGCGACGGTGTTCGAGTTCGGATCGTTGAAATTCTCTTTCACGTCGTTGATCCAGAACGAGTGAATGTCGCCCGTCAAAATTACGGGGTTGGAAAGTTTGGATTTTGCCATCGCCGCCACGACGCGTTCGCGCGCGTTGGGAAATCCGTTCCAATCGTCCGTCCACCAACCTTCCTTGCCCTCGTCGGTCTTTTGACGCAAACGCGAAAACATTTCGCCATTGCCTATGACGTTCCATTTCGCCTTCGAGCGGCGAAACCCGCCGGTAAGCCAGCGCTCCTGGTCTTTCCCCAACATCGACCGCGCGTCGTCGAACAACTCTTTGCAATCGGCGGTGACCACCGACCCACCGCCACGCTCCGGGTTGCGGCACGCCGCGGGCGATCGATACTGCCGGTTGTCGATCATTGAAACTTCCAGCAGATCGCCAAACGTCGACCGCTGATAAAGCTGCATCCCGTTCTCGCGCGGGAACGCGATGTGACGGACTGGCATGTGCTCGTAATAGGCCTGATACGCAGCCGCGCGGCGCTTCACGAACGCGGCCGCGTCCTGCCAATCCTCCGACTCCAAACCCTGATAGTCGTTATCGACTTCGTGATCGTCCCACGTGACCAGCCACGGACATTGCGCATGCGCCGATTGAAGGTGCATGTCCGTCTTATAAAGAGCGTGACGGTTGCGATACTCCTCGAGCGTCTTCGGCTCGGCACCGTCATGCCGGCGCACCTGCTCGCCCCACGACGACTCGTATATGTAGTCCCCCAGATGCAAAATGAGATCCGGCGCATCTTTGACCATCATCGCATAGGGCGTGAAATAGCCCTGTTCGTAATGCTGACACGACGCAAACGCGAAGCGTAGCCGCTGAAGCGCCGAGCCGATTTCCGGCGCCGTCCACGCACGGCCAATCGGACTGGCATCGCCGCCGGCGATGCGAAAACGGTACCAATAGGGTCGCCCGGACGGCAATCCGCGCACTTCGACATGCACCGAATGCCCAAGCCCCCGCCGCGCAATAGCCGTTCCTTTCTGTACGACAAGCTTCATGTCCGCATCGCTCGCGATTTCCCAAATGATCGGGATGCTCTCTTCGGCAACCGAAGCGCGATCGAATGGATCCGGCGCAAGCCTTGTCCAAATGACAAATCCATCGCCGACCGGATCTCCCGACGCGATACCCAAAGTAAAAGGGTAACTCTTGAACACAGGTCGCGATGACGTCGGCCACTCGCAAGCGGCAAGCGTCGCGCTCGCAACCGACACAGACGCAAGCGCCGCTGCACGCTGAAGCAACAAACGGCGGTTGATGCTCGATACAGATTTCATCGTAGCCCCCAAAAATGTGCCGCGATAACGCACGATCTATCGAGCACGACGCAAGCACTTCCGCTTGCATCGCGAGCTGTCAGAAATTCTTCAGAAAATTGTCACGCGATCCGCATTCGTCTTGGTGCGCGACGACATGGAGTCGCACTCATGAAGTCGATGCGCGCATTTCGAAGCGCCGCACACAAAACGCTGCATCATCTGAGCAACAACCGCGCGCAACAACAATGTGAGACGTTTCGTTTTCATATCCCCGTCATCGAACGCTGCTGAAGTGCACTCGAATTCTCGGACGTGCGTCGTCTGAGAGTTGGGGGCGAAGATCGGGTGTCGTTGCGAAACGTCGCCTTTCGGGAAATCGCGTCCTCAAATCGTCTTGGGGGTCCAAAGGCAAAGCGAAAGCGGCCTTTGGCGGTGATGGATATCGAAAGGGGATCGTTTCCGATGTTGTTGAATCGTCTGATGAGCGGCGTGGCATTTTCCGCGCTCGCGGTGGGTCTAGCTTCGCAAGCCTTTGCGCAGTCGACCGGCACGCAAGAAGTCGAAAAAGTCGTTGTCACAGGCCAAAAAAATGGCACCGGCGGCGTCATCGTCAAAGAACAGCGCCCCAAAACGCGCTCGACCGTCACACAAGACTATTTGAAAACCCAACCGAGCGGCCAAACCGTCTTCCAGAGTTTGAACCTGGTCCCAGGTCTGAACTTCACGAACTCCGACCCCTATGGCGCCAGCGGCGGCAACGTCCGCCTTCGTGGTTTTGACGGCAACCGCATCTCGCTCACTCAAGACGGCATTCCGCTGAACGACACCGGCAACTACGCGATCTTCACAAACCAACAGATCGATGCCGAATACATTCAGCGCGCCACCGTCAATACGGGCACGACGGACGTCGACAGCCCAACAGCGTCGGCCACTGGCGGTACGATCAATGTCATCACACGCAAACCTTATGATGACCTCACGTTCAGCGCCGGCACATCGTTCGGTTCGTTCAACTATCAACGCTTCATCGGCATAATCGACTCCGGCGAATATCGCGGCACCAGCGCCTTCGCAGGACTTTCATTTCAGGAATACGACAAGTTCAAAGGTCCGGGCGAGCTGCAGAAAACACAAGCCAACGCCCGCATCTATCAAGAAATCGGCGAAAACAGCTTCATCAGCCTCGTCGGGCACTACAACGAAAACCGCAACAATTTCTATCGCAACCTGACGAAGGCGCAGATCAATCAATTCGGCGACAGCTTCGACAACTTCGCCACCTGCACCCGCGACGCGGCGAACGGTGTTGTCGGCGCCGACGGTCTGCCAGCCGACAATGTTCAGAACGACGGCTTCGGCGCCGATGCAAACAATCTTATCAATCCCGCAAGCTGCACGAACTTCTACAACCTGCGCATCAACCCGTCGAACACGGGCAACATTCGTGCGCAGATGAACTTCGCACTCACCGATAGCCTTCGGTTGACGATCGACCCGTCATGGCAATACGTCAAAGCCAACGGCGGCGGCACGACCGTGGTCAGTGAAACCGATCGCCGCCTGACGCCAGCCGGCCTGCCCGGCACATTTGTCGACCTGAATGGCGACGGCGACGGGCTCGATCAGATCCGCACCTACAGCCCCAGCAATACGAACACAAGCCGCTACGGCTTAACCGCTTCGTTGATCTGGGAGATAGATTTAAACAACAGCTTGCGCGTCGCCTACACGGGCGACCACGGGCGGCATCGCCAAACAGGCGCCTTTGGCAGAATCTCGGCCGACGGCACGCCGTTTGACATATTCGGCGGCCTAGACTCTGAAACCGCAAAAATCCGCGGGCTCGACGGCAATGCGCTCCAAGCGCGCGACCGCCTCTCGCACGCGATATTGAATCAAGTCGCCGTCAGCTACGTCGGCCGCTTCTTCAACGAAAAACTTCTGGTCGACATTGGTGTGCGCGCGCCTTACTTCTCGCGTGACCTCAACCAAAACTGCTTCACACAAGTGAACGCCGCAAACACGGTGCGTTGCACCACGGAGCCGTTCACAGACCCTGACAATGACGGCATTGGTACGTTGGCAGGCGGTGGTGCAAACCGCTTCATTCGCCCCTACAGCACCAGCTTCGACTACGATGCCTTGCTTCCGAATCTGGGCGTGAGCTACGAGATTTTCGACAGCAACATCATCTACGCCAGCTATGCCGAAGGCTTGTCGGCGCCACGCACGGACAACCTCTATTACGCGGCGATCGTACGCCAGGGAGCGGAAGTCACCGGCGTGGACGCCAACGTTGCGCTTGGCGATCCGCTGTTCGACGGCATCGACACGTTCGTTTTTCCGGGCGTGCAACCTGAAAAGACCAAATCCTTCGACCTGGGCTATCGCTTCCAAGGCGAGACCGTCACCGCGTCGGCCGCTCTTTGGTACAACCAATATGAAAACCGCATTGTCTCGTCCGTCGATCAAGACCTCGGCGTAACGGTCGATCGCAACATCGGTAAGGTCACGTTGAAGGGCATGGATGCGGAACTTGGCTGGCGCGCAAGCGACAACCTCATGCTCTACGCATCGGCGTCGTACATCGACTCCAATCTCGACTCCGGCATTGCAGGGCTTGAAGCGACGACAAAAGACAAGCAACTGGTCGAGACACCGGATTGGACGTGGGGCGCGCGCGCGCAATACACCTTCAACGATTTCATCCAGGCCGGCTTTCAAGGCAAGTACGTCGGCAACCGCTTCTCGAACGACGGCAACACCGAAATCGCACCGTCGTACTTCGTGGCCGATGCCGATGTGACGGTCAACCTGAAGGGCATTGGTCTCGAGAGCACGTTCTTGCAGATCAACGGCACGAACATCTTCAACCAAGACTATCTGGCCAGCATCAGCTCCCCCACCGGCGCAAACTTCATACCGAACCCCGTTGGCGCGGCTTCGTTCTCAATCGGCGCACCGATGGCGTTCCAAGCGCAAATAAAGACGCAGTTCTAAACGCTGGAAGGCGATCGAAATCGAAAGCATGGCGGGCAAGAAAATTCTTGTCCGCCAATCACGATTGATATTGAACAACTCAAAACCAATTGCAGGACTGAAAGTTGGTTTTTCGCAATATATTCATTTGACCTGCATTAACCACCACCTCAGTATCCGACACGATTGAGCTTAACCAACTCAATCGAGCGCGACTACCACCCTAGTTCGCGTTGTTTTATTTCCCCCTAGACGTAACTTTTGAGCGGGCCTTGTGCCCGCTCTTTTTTTGCCGCGAACGCACCCGAGCAGATTGCGGTGCACTCAAACACCCACAACCCAGCCACGAACGAAGAACTATCCACAATCAAAACGCTGGCGCGACAAATTAACATCACCGGATAACTCGTTCCAAAACAACGAACTTTTGCCCACCGTGCCGGCGCACGCTCACACGCAGCATCACTGTAACCCCGCCATCACAAAAGCTTCATCCTCGCGTGGTTCACGTACCGCCTGGCGGACCAACTGGGTTAGGCACCTGCCCCAAAAGCCGCTGCTTGTGTCCACAAAGAGGACTTTCACGATGAAGAAATTTGGATGGGTTGCGTTGCTGTCGACAGTGTCGATCTGCGCCGTCGCCGTTGCCGACATAACGCTGGACCCCCGGTACACCGAATACAAATCGACGTCGGGCGTTTCCGGAACGTTGAAATCGATCGGCTCCGATACGCTCAACAACTTGATGACGTTGTGGGCCGAGGATTTCCGCAAAATTTATCCCGGCGTGAAGATTGAAATCGAAGGCAAGGGTTCGTCCACCGCCCCGCCGGCGTTGATCGCAGGAACAGCGCAACTCGGACCGATGTCGCGCGCTATGCGTCCGGCTGAAATCGATAGCTTCGAACAGAAATACGGCTACAAGCCCACGCAAGTTCGCGTTGCGGTCGACGCCTTGGCCGTCTTCGTCAACAAAGACAATCCGTTGACCTGCTTGTCGCTCCAACAGATCGACGGCATCTTCTCGGTCACGCGCACCACCGGCTCGAAAGAAATCGTCACGTGGGACCAAGTTGGCCTCACCGGCGAATACGCCGGCAAGGCGATCTCGATGTTCGGTCGTAACTCTGCGTCCGGCACCTATGGCTACTTCAAAGAAGTGGCCTTGCTGAATGGTGACTACAAAGCGTCCGTGAAGGAACAACCCGGTTCGTCCGCAGTCGTTCAGGGCGTGGCCTCGGACAAGTTCGCCATTGGTTATTCGGGCATCGGCTACAAGACAGCCGACGTGAAGGCAATTTCCGTATCCGGCCGTGACGGCCAGTGCCAGGAACCGAGCCAAACCAACGCCTATCAAGGCAAATACCCGATCTCGCGCTTCCTCTATGTCTACGTGAACAAGAACCCGTCGACACCGCTTGACCCGCTCCGCGGCGAGTTCTTCAAATACGTACTCACGGGTTCGGGACAAAAGGACACGTCGAAAGACGGTTACTTCCCGATGCCTTACATTTTCGCTCAGGAAGAATTGGGCAAGTTGGGCCTGAAGTAGCAGAGACGCATTTCAATCGCTCCGGTGGCCGTGTACAAACGGCTGCCGGAGTTTTACGCCAACGGGGGTTGGCGCAAGGGGAACCCGGGTCTGGACAATTTCCAGCTCGGCCAACAGGGGATAAACTGCAGCGATGTCCCACGAGTTAGAGGGATCGCCGGCGGCTAAGCGCCCGGCTTCGGTCGTTTATCAACGCGAGAAAAAGACCAAGGCCTCGGTGCTGTTTACCGACGCCTTCGCCCAATACGG
>JAIOQG010000327.1 GCA_021413465.1 Alphaproteobacteria bacterium
CAAATAGTTCGCGATGAAGTCCGACAAATCCCGATAAAACGCCAAAGTGCCGTTCAGCAACTCGTCGGCGACATGCAACGCCAACACCAAACTCAACGTCAGCCAAGCTGCGGTCCACCGGTCGAAATGTCCGTGCATGAGCACCTCCCGCGCTTGGCCAAGCACAACCAAAGTGTACGCCCGAGACACGGCGCGACATTGAGCCAGATCAAGCGCGGGCTTACCGCAATCGCAAAAACCGCAGGGACATCACACCCGATCATGCCTGCAAGCGCAGCAATAAACCGGATGACGGCAAGGCTCACGCGTCACTCTTCACCCGAACGGGAGCAAACCCGCCACCGGGCGTGCGGAAATTCGTCGTCTGCCCACGATAGACGCGCGCCAAGCGCATGAACGGTGCGCGCCCAAACGCGAAATTGCGCACGTCAAAGCGCATCGCAACACCGCCAACATTGACACGCGGCGCCTCGACCTTCTCTTGCGCGATCGAACCGCCCTCGCCGACGACGACCTGCCACGTCTTCGCCGTCAGCTTCGCGCCGTCATAGACCGCGCGCGACCCAAACCCCGACGCCGGTTTGAAATAGTGTCTTGCGCGCGCCGCCCACAGCTCGCGCTCATTCTCGGCCGTCACGGCAAGCGTGCGCGGCACCGCCTGCGCCAAGATCTCGCGCGTACGGGCATCCGCGCCGGCCGCACGCAAAAACGCGTCGTCGCTCAAGCGGATGAGATTGGTCTTGCACGCAAGCAGCGCATGCGCGCGCGGATCAGGGGACACGACCACCGCGCCATCCAACAAGGCATCCCGCAACGCACGATCGACCTCGCGCTCGAGATTGAAACTCGTGAGACGGTTGTAGACGAAGTCGATCGCGTTAGCGCCGTGCCGCAAGCGTCCATCGCGATAGCCAAGCGTGCGCGGATCGGCAATCACCGTGGCGATCCCCGCCTCGCGCAGCATTTGCGCCGCTACCTGAAACTCAAGCCGCAGGAATTGCTCGTCCGGTGTGTCATCGACGATTGCCACTGTGCGCAACTCGCCACTGCGCCCGGCCGCAAGCCACTCCGACCGGAAGTGCCCGACAAACAGCGCCGACCATTCGCTCAGCTTCTTCGCCTGCACATCGCCGCGGGCCCGGCGCTTTTCGTCGATCAGCGCGCCGTAAAAGGCGCCGCCCGCATTGGTGTTGATCTCGATGAGCTTCGGCCCGGTTGGCGAGAGGTGAAAGTCGAAGCCGGAAAACAAGCTCTCGACACGCTGCGGCGCACACCGCGCGATCGCCGACGCGCCTGCCAGCGCCGCGTCCCGATACGCAGGCAACAAGACGGCATCGTGCACCGCCGCCACCACCTCATCCATCCGCGCCGCGTCGTGGGCGCTAATCTGAACGTCGACGGCGGCAAGCTTGCCCGCGAGATCGAATGCGCTGTCTGGAATGTCGCTGCGAAGCGCGGCTTGATGCGGCATCAGCTGGCGCTCGCCGCACCGGGCGAACATCGGCCGGCCGAAGCCTGCGCCCCGAATTGCGCCACCCACGCCCCCACGCGCTCGAACGTCGCCGCATTGATACGGTACATCATCCAGCGTCCCTGTTTCGCACCGCTGACAAGACCCGCATCGATGAGCAGTTTCATATGGTGACTGACGGTCGCCTGCGAAACGCCGAGCACACGCTCCAGGTCGCAGGCGCAAATACGATCCTCGAACACGCAACATCCCGAAGTGGGCGAGCGTAAGAAGTCGAGAATTTTAAGCCGCGCGGGGTCGCTCAAAGCTTTGAAAATGCGGTCCGGATCGGTCATGGGTCCTATATATCGATAAACTTCAATATGTCAATGTGTGCCGCCACGCTTGATTTTCGGCGCCGGCAGGAATATTCGATGATCATCAAATTAGATAAGAGTCGAATTAAAGGCGTGACCGAACAGGACCCGACCATGTTGCTGAACTTCTTCAAGGCCCTCGCGCATGAGAGCCGGCTGCGCCTGATCGGCTTCGTCGCCGAGCGCGAACACAGCGTGCAAGAACTGGCCACCCGCATGGCGCTGAAGGAACCGACCGTATCGCATCATCTCGCCCTGCTGCGCGAAGTCGGCCTCGTCAGTCTGCGCCAAGACGGCACGACGCAT